>CAUUBG010000011.1:0-12415 GCA_963543345.1 uncultured Acholeplasmataceae bacterium
AACTAAAAAATCATAAAAAACTAAAAAAATAAAACAAAACTAAATTCAAATAAATCGTATCTATGTCACATCAATATAAAAAAAAAAAAAAAGAAGAAGATTATTTAATAAGTAAAAAAAAAATAGTAATAAATCAAACAATAATTACAACTTCTTTAAAGTTTAATGACTAAATAAACTTGCCATTGTGAATTCTTAGTTCTATAAAAAGGTTTTATAAGGTAGTTTTAGAATTAAATTTTCATTTGTGATAATTGTAGGAAAATTTCTTTTTTATGAGTATACCTAATCTTTTAAACAGCCAATTGGAACAACAAGCACGCCATCTTCTCTAATGTAGCCGTATTCAGTTCCAGCAATCACTATCTTTAAAGTTGGCGATGGTAATTGCATTTGTTGCTCTGTTTTATTTTTTTCAATTACAAGTCTTTCAATTTCGAGCAAATGTTTAGCCGCCTTATCTATTTCACTTGCTCCTAATTTAATTTCAATTAATGCGTATCTACCGTTTTCTAAATGAAGTACGCAATCTGCTTCAAGACCATATCGGTCTCTATAGTAAGAAATTCTTCCATTGTGAACTGATGAATAAACTCTTAAGTCTCTAATTACTAAAGACTCAAATAAGAAGCCAAGAGTTTTAAAATCCCTGTCAAAATACTCAGGGTTAATACCAAGCGCTGCAACTGCCAATGACGGATCACATAAATTTCTTTTGACAGAAGAACGAATTGCAGTTTTTGAACGAATTGCTGGACACCAAGCATTAACATCATCAATTATATGCAAATTTCTAAGCGCATCTACATAATTTTCAAAAGTTTTCAAGGAAATTTCAGTAGCGGTAGTTGCATCTTTAAAAATTGTTTTACTATCAGTAAGTGTACATATATTTCTTGAATATGAACGTAAAATGTTTTCAGCCAGTACCTTGTTTCTCGAAATCCCATCTATACTAGAAATACCTGAACTACAGGTTTGATTAAATAAGTCTTTTGCTATTGATAATTTAGCAGATTTTTTTTCTAGTGCAAAACTCTTTGGCCAGCCACCACGACAAATTGCAAATATTAAATTATCAATGTTTAAATCACTTTTACAACCTTCTCTTAAAATTTCTGGGTTATTAAATAATTCTATAAGTGAAATTGTTCCGTTAGATTCACCAGTTTCGTAAAGCGACATGGTGTGCATTTTAAGTGTAGAAATACGCATTGTTCCTGTGTGTGGTGTTTTGACTACTTGAGAAGTGGAACTTGTTAAAATATGCATTCCGACTCTATTTTCATCGTCAACTGATTTACGTATAGCACCCCAAATTTTAGGTGCATCTTGCCACTCGTCAAATAATATTGGTTTTTCACCTTTAAGCAATTTTGAAGGAGTGGTATTTGCAACAGGCAAAATATTTTCTCTAGTGTCTTCGTCTTGAAACTCAATGATGCTTTTTGCCTTTTGTTTTGGCTGTTGTGGTTTTACCACAACCTTTCGGACCTACTATCAATGCAGCTCCAAACGCCTATAATTTTTCTTCTAACAGTTTGTCTGTGATTCTTTTTTTATATTCGATAACTCACCATAAAAGTTATATCATCTTTCACTTCGTTTTTTTGTGCTATTTTGTTTCGTTTTATTGTGCCGTTTTATTTCGTATTATTGTGAAAAAGGCTATTTTTACTGTTGTATAAATTTAACAAAAAATTTCAGGGTGCCTTCTAAAAAGTTAAAACCATTTTTATAATAATTCGTAACTAAACCTTGTTTAAATTAGTTTCCAATGATTAGTTATGTTTTGTGAAGTATTTAGAGTAAAAAATGTTAATTGAATTACTGTGATTTACTCTTTGCACCAAATATTGTATAATATTTGATGCAAAAGAGGTGCATATCAGATGAACTATAAGCAAGAAATACTAAATAAAATAAAGAATTTTGAATCAAATCAAGTTTTCATAACTAGTGATTTTTTTGATATTGCTGGCTATCAAACAATTCGCAGTTGGTTAAATCGTCTAGTAAAAGATAAAGTTATTATCCGTGTTATGAAAGGCATATATTTTAAGCCAAAGTATATTGAATTGATTAAGGAGTATGAATCACCATCTGCGAATGAAGTTGCAAACGCAATCGCAAGAAAATATCACTGGACGATTGCCCCATCGGGAAATACTGCTCTAAATTTATTAGGTCTATCTACGCAAGTTCCTGCAAAGTGGACATATGTGTCAGATGGTAGATATGCGAGTTTTAATTTTGGTAATGCAACAATAGAGTTTAAACATAGAAGTAATAGGGACATTTCAAAAATGTCTGCACTTACTGCATTAACGATACAGTCAATAAAAGCGCTCGGAAAAAATAAAATCACTTCGAAACAAATTGATTATTTACGCAAAAAACTTACTGAAAAAGAAAAGTCAGAACTACTTATAGATAGTAAGAGTACAAGTGTCTGGGTGTATGACATTATTAAGAAAATCTCTGTGGCGTAGATATGTTTAAATACAAAAAAATATCAAAAAACAAATTGGAACAAATTTTCAAAACTGCATCTTTGAAAATCGGCGTGAATGAAGTAATTCTTGAAAAAGATTATTGGGTTTGCTTTGTTCTAAATTATCTTTTCTCTAAGTGTAAGTGGAAAGATGCTTTTACCTTTAAGGGTGGTACTAGCCTTTCGAAATGCTTTAATTTAATTCACAGATTTTCTGAAGATATAGATTTAATCCTTGACTGGAGAGTAATTGGATATAGCGTTGACGAGCCTTGGCAAGAACGTTCCAACACAAAACAAGATAAATTTAATAAAGATACCAATCAAAAAACACTAGACTTTCTAAAAAATGAATTTATTCCTCAGTTAAACAGCGATTTTGGAGATATGCTTGGTAAGGAGTTCAGGATAAAAATGGATGAAAACGACCCTCAAACAGTTCTGTTTGAATACCCAAAAACATTCAAGTCATCGTATATAACACAAGTAGTAAGACTTGAAATCGGAGCACTGGCAGCCTGGACACCATCTGAGACTGTTCAAATTGTTCCTGATATACAAAAAATATATCCTATGCTGTTTGATGGTGATTTTATAGAAGTAAAAACGGTTCTTCCTGAAAGAACATTCTGGGAGAAAGTAACCATACTTCATCACGAAGCAAACAGGCCTAAAGAACTTTCAATACCAAAAAGGTATGCTAGACACTATTATGATTTAGTTTGTATAGCAAATTCACCATATAAAGATAAGGCATTCAAGAGTTATCAGCTTTTGGAAAAAGTTGTTCAATTTAAGCAGAAATTCTATCCACGAAAATGGGCAAAATACGAGCAAGCAACAACTAAATCAATTAAACTTATGCCTGATAAATATCGCCTAAAAGATATTGAGGAAGACTATAAAAATATGACTGAGATGTTTTTAAGTGAATATCCAAGTTTTGAAGAGCTGATAAATTCAGTACTTGAACTGGAAAAAGAAATTCACGAAATAAATAACGCACCAAAAATAATATAATATTTGATGCATACATGAGCGACAGAGTAACTCTTTCGCTCTTTTTTATTAAAAATTACGTATAAAACATGCAAGAAAAATAAACTTGCATTAAAAACCAAGAGAAACCATATTTGACAACTAGGCAAACAAAGCAAATAATAAAACAAGTTTTTATAATTTTAGTTATATTTTTTCAAAAAGTTAAGAATGTATAACTAATTTTTTAAACACTTGACCGGAACAACATTCACGCACTTTCTCTAATGCAGCAGTTTTCAGATTCAATAATAATTTTTAAAGTTATTGGTGATTTGTTTCTAACTTTTTTGGTATTTAAATTTGGAGAAATAACTAAGATAAATTTTACTTATGATTGAAAAAATATAACTTGCAGATAACACACAATAAGTGTTTTGATATACGCAACTATTTTAAAATTCTTTAAAAAATAAACCAATTAAGCCAAATTAAGAATAGTGTAGTCTACTAAAACATGTGGTTTGTAGGATTACAATAAAAAAATCCACATTCAGTGGATTTATTCTTAAAAATGGTAGGCCTAGCAGGATTTGAACCTACGAATGACAGAGTCAAAGTCTGTTGCCTTACCGCTTGGCTATAGGCCTATTTTAAACACTTAATTAGTATATCAAGATAGCAAAAAATTGTCAATTAAGTGTTAATTTGGTTTAATTTTTTGTAAGTGTGTGACTTAAAACTTAACTATTTTTTTAGCCTCAAAATGTATATTTTTAAACAGAGACAAACAACAAGAGAAAAAACTAAAATTAGTTTAAAACTTCAGTAATTTGCACATCGCTGTCTGGTTCTAGGGCTTGAGTTTTAATAAGTTTATTGATTTTAACGATATACAAAATAAGAGCAATAACCTGAAAGATAGGAAAGATAAACCCAATAATTGAAAGAGCAAAATGTGGGTTTTCTTTATATGGATGTAATTTAACAAAAACATAGATATATAAAGATAGATTTACTAAAAACCAAACTAAGTAAGCAATAGAAACATAGAGCAAAATATTGGCCCAAGCAAGTGCGGCAATAGCAACGCCAATCCCAGTTTTACCTTGGAATGAAAACTCAATATACAGTCTAATTCCAACAACAGAAAAAGAAAACAACACAGTAATTAAGCCAAAAATTAGTGAAATAATAGATAGATTTTTAAGTTTTTTTAAGTTCATATTTATCTCCTTTAAGTTAAATAAAAAAAGTAAATAAATAACAGTAAACTGGCGGAGTGAGAGGGATTTGAACCCTCGCGGCAATTTCTCGCCCTAACGCGTTAGCAGTGCGTCCTCTTCAGCCTCTTGAGTATCACTCCAGGTAAAAAGTAGTTTTTCAAAAACTACTTTTTAAATTATTACATTAAATTAAGTCTTTTTCAAGAGCCAAGCCGACCTTGCCTCTTTTTTCGTCAATCGCCACAACATAGCATTTAACGATATCGCCAACTTGCACAACTTCAGAAGGATGTTTAATGAAACGTTTTGCCATTTTTGAGATGTGAATTAGCCCGTCTTCATGCAGGCCGATATCGACAAACGCCCCAAAGTCCACAACGTTTCTAACAGTTCCTTCCACTTCCATGCCAATAGTTAAGTCTTTAATTTCTAAAATTGTAGATTTAAGCAAAGGTTGCGGAAACGAATCTCTTGGGTCTCTAAGGGGTTGTTTTAAGGATTTCACAATATCTTCCAAAGTATAGCGGTCTGTATTTAGCGCCTCTACTTCTTTAGTTAAACTAAAGTTTTTTAGTTTTTCGTCAATAACTTCAACTTTGCCAATGTCTTGTTTTTGGATGTTAAACTTGCTCATCAAAGCCTTGGCAACTGAGTAAGACTCGGGGTGAATTGGCGTCATATCTAGAATTTCATCGCCATCTGTAATGCGAAGAAAACCAGCGGCTTGTTCGTATACTTTGTTAGTAATATAGGCAACTTCTTTGAGTTCTTCGCGGTTTTTAAAACCTTTTTTGCTTTGTCTCGCATCAACTATAGATTTTGCTTGTTTTGAGTTAAGCCCAGAGACATAAGCAAGCAAGGCGGTTGACGCGGTGTTTAGGTCAACTCCGACTGAGTTTACGGCAGTAGTTACTACAAAAGAAAGCTCTGAGTTTAGTTTTTTGGGAGAAACGTCGTGTTGATATTGACCAACTCCGATAGATTTCGGGTCAATTTTAACAAGTTCAGAAAGTGGATCTTGTAGTCTTCTGGCAATAGAAGCCGCTGAACGCTCTTCAACTTGCAGGTCTGGAAACTCAGCACGCGCAACTTCAGAGGCTGAATACACAGAAGCACCTGCTTCAGAAACTATCACGTACTTAACGTCTAGTTTAGCCTTAGTGATAACTTTTGCCACAAACTCCTCAGTTTCACGAGAAGCGGTCCCGTTTCCAATTGCAATAATTTCCACGTCGTATTTGCGAATTATGGTAAGCAGGTCTTTTAGGGCTGCTACTCTTTGTTCTTCTTTAAAGAAATCGTGGAAAAAAAGTTTACCAACTTCCAGAAGTTGTCCAGTTGGCGAAATTACTGCCATTTTGCAGCCAGTTCTAAAACCAGGGTCAATACCTAGCACCATTTTGCCTTTAATTGGCGGTTGCAGAAGCAGTTTTTCAACGTTTAGGGTAAACACTTTCCTTGCCTGATCTCCTGGTTTTTCGGTCAGCTCTGCTCTGATTTCTCTTTCAATTGAAGGATAAATTAAACGTTTTAAACTATCTTGAATTGCAAGTTTAAGGTGCGGAGTTGCGGTGCTTTTGGGTTTTAAAATAACTTGTTTTTCAAGATACGCAAGGATATCTGCGTTTTCGCATTCTATAGAAGCAGTAACTACTTTTTCTTTCTCAGCACGGTTAATGGCGAGAACTCTATATTCCTTTATCTTAGTGCAAGGTTCTTGAAACTCATAGTAAATCTCGTAAATACCTTTTTCGTCAACTGCGTCTTTTTTCTTTCTAGAAACTAGTTGACCGTTTGCAAAAACGTATTCTCGCATCCATTTGCGGTACTCTGCATTGTCAGAAATTTGCTCAGCGATGATGTAAAGCGCTCCCTGAATTGCCGCCTCTTTTGTTTTAACTGTTTCATTGATATATTTCTCGGCTTCAGGTTCAATTTCTGTATCTGGAAAGGATAAGATAAACTGAGCAAGTGGCTCAAGGCCGGCTTTAATGGCTTCGGTTGCTTTAGTCTTTTTCTTTTCTTTAAATGGACGGTATAAGTCTTCAACTTCTACTAACTTAGTGCAAGCCTCTATTTCGGCTTTAAGTTCAGGTGTCAGCATGCCTTTTTCGTCAATTAGTCTGCAAACATCTTCTTTTCTTTGTTTTAAGTTAACTTGATATTCATATTCCTTGTTAATTTCGTTAATTTGCTCTTCGTCTAGGTTGCCAGTGACTTCTTTTCGGTATCTGGCGATAAAAGGAATAGTGCCGCCTTCTTCAAGCAAAGCCAGAGTTGCTTTAACTTGGCTTTCTTTAATTGCCAGTGAGTCGGCGATTTGTTTAATAATTTCTGCGTTCATTTATTGCTTCCTTTGATATAAATAATTAATTTTATTTTTTAGGGTCTTTGTGGGTATTTAAGATGTTGTAAATGTCTTTGAAGTTATTTGCACGCATTTGTTTTTCAAAATCACCTTCTGGTGTGCTTTGGAAAAACATTGGGACTTTAACATCTTCTTTGTGGGTAATTGAACCGTCTGGGTTCTTGTAGTCTGGGAAGTTAGCAATGTCCATAAACTTATTTTCTTCAGAATCTGGAATATTTACACCTAAAATCAAAACGTCGCCTTTTAGTTTTTTAATTAACTTACGCAGAGACTTTGAGTATCTAGTGTAAGAACGCTCTTTTTGGTCGTAAAACAAAATATAGATGTAGCGTTTTGATGTGAAGTCTATGTTGTTGTTGCCAGAGAACTTAAGTGAAGACAAGGCTACACCTTTTTTCTTGGCCATAATAGTTTCAAAGTCGCCGGTAGTGATGGTGGTGATGTCGTCAAGTGGTTTGCGGCGGTTGTCGTAGTCGTATTTAATTCCGTAGTAAATACCGAAACCAGCAGACAAAAGAATTGTCAAGGCAGAAAAAACAATAATTATCCAAATAATAATTTGTTCTGCTTTAGAATAGGGTTTTTTAGGTTTTCTTTTTTTCTTTAAAGTAGTAACTTCACTAGTTTGTAAATCTGGGTTAATTATATCCATTTTTAGTACCTCAATACTTGTTAATTATACCACATTTTCGTGCTTTGAATTGTTTTCAAAACCTGGATAAAAGGGCTTTATTTAGCCATTTATGGTTTATTTTAAAATACTTTTGTGTTGTTGAGTAAAAATTATTTAAAGGAAAGTTTTAATAATGATAAAAAGGTATACACATGCGTGTATACCTTTTTATTTTGAGTAGAATTTAAACTAAATTACCATTTGTCGTTGATATTGTCAGGTAAGTTAATAGCAGGTACATCTGCACCCATTGCAACCATTTCAAATTCAGCAACAATTCTAAATGAAAGAACTGCAAAAAGAGTAGTATTTATCTTAAGCTTACGCAAATATTGTTTATCACCTTCAGGCATAGTAATTAGTTTAACAACAATATCGCTCATTGAAAGTGGTGCTGGCAATTTACCTTTAACTATATCTTTATCAATAGTAAATTCGTAATCATAACTATTTGACTGATCAGTTTTGCCTACAACTATCTTTTTAATTAATTTAGCTATATCTAAATTATCAAGCGGACCACGTTTAACTAATTTTGGTCTGTTTAGTCTTCTGACAGGGGTTGGTTTTGTTTGTCCGTTCCAAAGTTGTTCGTCTGCGTAAATCATCGTTAAGATATAGGCAAATAAGTTAGCCTTCATTTCAGCTTCGGTAAACTCATAATATTTAGTTACTTCAGGGCCAAATTTTGGCTTAGGATCAAAAAATCCTGTGAATCCTGTGACTTCTCTTGTTTTAGTTCTTAAATAACCACGGCCATTTTTCATGTAAAAATGTACAGAAATTTTTCCTTTATTTACCTGTTGTCTACCTTGGAATGGAACATCGCGACCAGTGTGTTCCATGTCAAAAGTAAGTTCAACCTCAGTGCCTGTTTGATTGGCAAAGTTTAGTTTAAGGTCGACATTTTTAATAGCAATACCAATTCCAAATACTTTATTTGAAGTGATTTGACCTTTAATATGGTATTGTTTTTTGTCAATGGTGTTCATTACTGCGTCTACAAATGTATCAAAGTGTTTAAACTCTTTTTCTGTGAAATCTGCTTCGTTTGGCGCAGTGATTTCTGTGTAGTCGGTTTGTTCAAAAACAGCCTGCACAATTTTGTTTTCCTTAAGTTGAACGTTAGCGATTTGTAGTTTAGCAAAACGAATGTCTGTAAACTCAAGGTCAAAAGTACCACTAATCTCACCGTAATTAACGCTAGCGCGGACATTAGTTTTAGTAAAGTCAATCTCAGTTAGGATTTCAAATAAGTCAGTGGCATTTTCAGGTTTAGTTAGCCCTCTTTGGAAACGGCTGTAGATAGGTGAATTTAAGTAGGTAAGTCTTGTGGCTAAGTTTAGTCCAAGAATTTCTTTTAAGTTTTCTGGGTTATTGAAATACTTAAGGGCTTTTTCAAGAGCCTCGGCGCTGCCACCAAAAGTGCCAATTAAACGGTATCCTGAGCGAATAAACTCATCTTGTGAAATTTTGACGCGAAGGCCATTGACATCAAGATAAATGTAGCCATTTAAGAAAGTAATTCTACCTTTGTAGTCTTTGCCATCGTATTTTGCCTCGAAGTTAACATCTAGGTCAAAAGTGTTGCCTTTTGAATTGATGGTCAGCGAACCTTTTGAAACTTCTAAGGTCTTGCCGTTTAGTTCAAAAGTACCAGCGAAGTTAAATGTTTTTTGTGGAGCCTTTAGCATTGACTTGATTTTCTCAACATTTTCAAACAAATCAAGAATGTCTTGGTAAGTCTTCCATTCGTGTGCCGGAACTGAGCCTAGGTCTTCGGTGGCCGTTGGAGTAACAGTGGCTTGAACTAAGTTTTTATAAGTTATGTCTGCCTTGCGGTCAAGTAAGTTAGCGCGGACATTTAGATCACCATATCCTACATTTAGTTCACTGTTAGTTAAAGAAAACTGAGTTAGTAGATTAAAGATGTTTTCAGCATTGGCTAGTTTCAGTAAGTCTGGTGCTTTTTTAATGATTTGAGTAAGCTCTTCAACTGAAAGTTTAAACTTCAGTTTTTCAGTTTCAAAATACAGATATTTTTTGTCGTAGTAAACTGTGGCTTTTAGGTATTTGTCTTTGAATTTAAGGTAAGTTTCCAGTTTAGCCAGAACCTCGCCTTTAAGCGAAAGTTTACCAGAAAAGTCAGCACCCATTTCACCGCTTTGAGCCTTGCCGTCAATTTCGTAGGTTTGCGCGTATAGTTTAAGTAAGTTTAAAATTGTATCGGTGTCGGCGTATTGAACTGCTGGTACTACGCCTGTGTTTTGTTTTGTTGACTTAGTTAAAGTAGCCTGTAGTCCTAAATCTGGCAGAGTTAGCCTGATTTCTTTTTTAGTAAGGTCAACTTCAGCGGATAACTTAATTCCGCTAATTGAGAAGGCAGAAAGGGTGATTTTATCTTTAGTAAAAGTAAGTGCGTCAATTAGGTCTGTGTAGATAGATAAGTATTTAATTAAGTCTGCTTTACTTGAAAGTCCGAGTAGTGGTTTTAAATCAGCAAATATTTTTTGAATTTCTGTCTGTAGACGGCTGATGTCTGCAAAAGGTATTTTTAAGTTAAGTTTTTGAGTTAAAGCGTATAGAGTTCGTTCAGAGATATAGAGATTATTTAACTCAAGGAAGTAAGATTTTTCGCCAATCTTAAACTCAACTTTACCAGAACCAGCGAAGTTAACTTTAGATTTAAGGTCAACGTTTCCGCTGAGTTCTCCTTTAAACTTAGCGGTATCTGTCGTTGTGGCTTTCAGTTCATAGGTTGAAGAAAATAAATCAAAAACTTTTTCAACAAAAGAACGGTCTAACCACTCAATGCCTTCTGGCACGTCAATGGTTTCAATACCTTCTTGTTTTGTTAAAGTTAAGTCTAGCATGCTGCCGTATTTAACTTTAAGGGCTTTGGCAGTCAGATCTGCTTTGACTTCTAGGTTTTTAAGTATACCTTCTGTGAATTTAGCCACAATGCTGGTTTGGCTAAACTCAAAAGTACCTGCAACTACGGCTTTAATTAGGTCTTGAGTCAGTCCTACTGTAATTCCTGAAAACATATCTTTGAGTTTTTGGCCTTCAGAAATTAGGGCTTGGATGTCTTGCAGGCTTAATTTCAGGTTAACTTTTTCGTTTTGCAGATAGAAAAACTCTTTGTCATAAAGTAGACGGAAGGTTTGCTGAATATCTTTGTAAATTAGTTTTAATTCAAGGTCTAAAATAGTTTTGCGAGCGAAGTTTAGGGCACCTTTGATTTCTACTTTTAGGTTCTCACCGTTTACAGGCAAGTTAAACTCACCGTTTACTGCGTAGCCAGTAGCGACTAGGTCTGCTGTTTTTTCAAAAAACTCGCGTCCTAAAAACTGAGTTGTTGCGTTTGGCTGATATAAGTTTAGTTTTTTGTCAGTTTTCTTTAAAGTTAAGTTTAAGTTAAGTGGACTTGCAGAAAGAGATAGTGCTTTTTCTTGGAATTTAAAACGCAGAGAAACATTGGTGATTTGCTCAATTCCAAATGCTTTCTTTAAGTTAAAGTCTAGACCTTCTTTAGAAATATTTAGTGCATCTAAGATTTTTGTAAGCTCTAGTTTTGGCGCTAAATAAGTTTGACTTGAGCTATTTAGACTTACTTTTCTGATAGAAATACCACTGGCTTTTTCAATGGCTTTTTGAATTGCCGCGATTATAGCTGAAATTTCGCTGTAGGTGACTTTTACGTTAAGAGTTGGGTATTCTTTTGAAAGCAGGCAGATTTGCTTGTCTTGAATGTGTAGTTCAAAGTTTAGGTTAATTGGACTGCCAAGTTGAGGGTGCGTGAACTTCATACCTAAGTCAGCTTTAAGCAAATGTTTTGAAGTTAAGTCAACTTGAGCGTTTTTCACGCTTAAGTCTAGTTTTGCGTCTTTACCTAGGTATTTTTCTGCAAGTTCTTTTGGAAGCGTATAGTTAACGTCTTCAAGGGTATAGCGAGTTGAGTAAAGTTCAGCGATCTTTAAAATATCGTTGGCGGTTAAGACATTTGGGTTTTTCATCAACTCAGCGATTTTAGCATCTGCTCTTTCGCCAACTTCACTAAACTCAGTTGGAGTTAAAGTTAAGTGTAGATTAAAGTTAGAAATAGTTAAGTTAATTGCTTTAGTTTTGCGGTTGAAGTAAATTTTGCCTTCATATTCTGCGTATTTAGCGGTCAAGGTAATTTCTTCTTTGGCGATGATAAGTGACTGTATGACAAACTTAGAAATTAGTGCTTGAATATTTGAGTTTACATTGTTTTGCAGTTGAAAGTTATTGAAGTTAATCTCACCTTGACTCTTAATAAGTTCTGTGATTTTTGCAATCAAACTACCAATTTCTTCAATTGAAACTTTAGCGTTTAGTTTTTTAGATTTTAAATAAACTGTGTTTTTTGCAAAATACAGCTCAAAACTATAAACTAAATCCTTAAACTTAGCCTCGGCGTACAGCACAGCCTCTACGTCTTGGAAATTGTTGTTAACAGAAACATATCCTTTGTGAACAGTTAATTTAACTCCGTTAATCTCGGCACTACCAGTGACGCTGTGCGGTTTAGTCATCACGCGTTCTTTGATTTTGTTGACCTCAGAAATGTCTAGTGGTAGTTTAGCACCTGGTTCAACTTCCGTTTTTGAGTTAAGATCGTCAAGTGGAAGTTCAATATAGTCGTTTTC
>CAUUBG010000012.1:0-12025 GCA_963543345.1 uncultured Acholeplasmataceae bacterium
TTTTCGGCTATGTATGAACGCAGCATTAAAAGCACTTTTTTAAATATTTCAAAAAATTACTCATTTTTGTTTGTATTTCTAAAGAAATCGGATATCTATCTGCCTTTTTGCGGTTTTCGTCTTTAGATGTTAAGACTTTGTTGTTATGAATTGATTCGTCTGTAATCTTAGATTGTGGCCAAATATGGTCAATATCGTAGTCTTCTAAATTTCTAATATCAATAGATTTTCCGGTATAAATGTCTTTTCCAAGTTGAGAAAAATAAAGATATAACTTATCGCCTTTTAATTCAGGGTCAACTTGTAAGTTACCAAGTTCTTCAATAAGACTTTGTTTATACTCAAGATCTTTTAAACTTTCAATTTGTTTCTTAATTTGTTCACGTCTAGAAGTAGTTCTTTTGTTTTTATCTTTTTTGTTGTTAGTGCGAGTAAACTCAAGTGTAATATGTGAAGGAAGTTGACCATTCATAATTTCAATTATTTCGTCAATTAACTTGTTTGCCTGAATTATTGGTCTTCTTGAAAGTGGTGGTACAAAACGTTCAGAAAGATATTGATTTAAAAAGTGTGGATCTGAAAAATCAAGTTCTTTTTTGGCATTTTTGTTAGCAATTATTGTCAGGTTATCATTAAGATAAATTAGTTCTTGCAGATTTAAGTTAGACTCGCGTAAATGCGAAATTACAGTTTTTGATTCACCGTCTTCGTTTTTAAGAAAAAGATTAGTTAAAAACTCAAACGAAAGTTTACCTGATTTGTTTGATTTGACCTGCAAAAGTTTCTTTAATGCAACAATATTAACCATATCATCTACAAAATTTTTATTAGTAAGTTCTTGAGTAAGTTTAACATCTTTATTTAACTCTAAATTTTTAAATTCTTTTATTTCGTAGGTTTTGGCTAGTTTTTCAATAATTTTAAGTTTTACTTCTATGCTGTTATTACTATTAATGTTGAAATTATTGATAACTTCGTCAAAAAATATTACTTTAAGAGAATCTAAATAATTTTCTGGTTTTTCATTTTGAAAACAAAAAATTTCTCTCAATTTACGGTGAGCAGATAAAGAAAGCAGGAGTGTAGGTTTATCTGCATTTAAATCCATACCTTTTGAAACTTTTTTATCTAGTAGTTTCTCAATTGTCTTTAAAGTCAATTGATTTGAATTGTTAATGAGCAAATATTGATAAAGTTTTTCTTTGTCTTCTTGGGAAATCGGCACAACTTCTTCTCCAAAACAAAGTTTGTTTACAATATTGTAAAAAATATAGTCTTGATAAAGTATGGTTTCTTGCTGTATGGTTTCTTCACCAACTAAATAACTACAAGTTCTTTTCATTCTAGAAATAAACTTATTGTTGGTTTCCATTTTATCTACAACTTGTTCTATATTAAAAGGAGTGACTTTTTCGTCTTCAAAACCTTCTTTTTTGACCAACCATTGGTTTTTACCTTCAACATTTGAAGAAAGCGGACCTAGATAATAATCTGCTTTAAAGGTAAGCAGAGTTTCTAAGTTATTTTTTATGCTGTCAGGTAGCGCAGAAACTTCAAGAATTTTTCTAAGTTCAGCAAGATGCAGTTGATTCATCACTTCTCTACTATATTCAAAATTAGTTGGAGTATATAGAGTATAGCCTTTTTCAACATCATCAAAAGTAGGATTTTCGGAAATCAAATATTCTGCAAACTGTTTAAATTCGGGCCCTTTACTTTCAGCGTTTGTTAAGAAACTTTCTTTTGTTTCAATGTCTTTAAAATAATTTTGAAGAATTTTATTCAGTTCTTTAATAAAACCATCTTGGTAAGCCCTTAAAGGACGTTTTTTCCCTGACTTGTATTTCTTGCCGGCTTCGCTTTCTTTACCGTTACCAATAAATTTTTCGTAAATTCCGTGTTTATTAAAAATATCTTTATATACATCAGTTCCTTTAAAAAACGTTTTTAACAGATTAACAGTATTTTGATGATTTTCAAAAAGTTTAATTTTAAAGTCAGAAATAGACTTACAATCTCCACTTATAATCTTAGACGCCTTTAATATTGAGTAATATGAAAACATTTTTTCAATAATTGAGTTTACTTCTTCGTCTTCGGTTTGTAATTCTTCAAGTTCATTCACAGAAAACTTCATCTTATTTTTATCACCGATACCAAAAAGCGCATTGTAATTAATGTCGTTTCCAATAATTGCGCGGTAAATATAGCCTGCTATGTTATTTTTTGGTTTAACATTAGGGTCAGAAAAATATTTATCAATTTCATTGATAACTTCTTCTTTATTTTGAATTTCACTATCTGGATCTGCTAAGTTCAAAATTCCATCAGCAATCTCGCTAATTAAACTTGTTTTTTGTTGTTCAACATTGGATAAATTTGAAAAATCGAGGTCAGCACTAATCAAAAAGTGCCCACGATTTTTAAGCATATCGTGTGCAGCTAAAAATAAGAAGCGATAGTATAAACCGCGCGCTTTAAATTCTTCTACCTTTGCTTTGTCTGCAAGTGCTTGTCTTAAATGATAAATTGTTGGAAACTCTTTAAAATAGTCTTTATCTTGGTAGTTAGGTTCTCTAAATAATATATTTGAACCTTGATGAATTTGAGTAAGATGCAGATTTTTATAAAAATCTTTATCTTCGTTTAATACATATTCTTTAAGTACGCCTTTAAGTAAATTCAATCTCCACAGTTTTTTACCTAAAGTTCTTCTGGCAGAACGAGCACTACGATATTTACTTGAGTCTTGAGCCTCTTCGAAAAGTCTAGCACCATACAGGCGTTTCCCTTTCCTTACGACAATTTGGTCTGCTTTCTCTCCAGAGTCCCATACCACGGCAAAACCAATAGAGTTAGTACCCATGTCAAGGGAAATTCCGTATCTAGGTTGCTTTTCCGTGATATCGTTTTCAGAAATCACATTGTTTAAATTTTGTTTTTCATTTTCCATTTTTCTTTCCTTTCTTTGACTTTTTTGGCATCAAAAAAAAAAAAAAAAATGTTTTTTGATTGAAATTAATACATAGGTATGATAACATATTTACAGCGGAATTGCACATCTAAGTTCAAATAAGATGGTCTTTGGCCCGCCAAAGATTTTTCGCACATATTAGAGCTTGTCTCATTAAAAAAGCCCTTAATGGGCTTTTTTAATTTTTGAAATTAAATTTAAAATAATCGAAAGGATTTAAATACAATGGACTTTATCGGAATTGCTATATTAAAAGTTGGGCTTGCATTGGTGGTAGGTTTCTTTGGTGGTAAAGTTGCCCAAAAATTTAAACTGCCGTCTGTCTCTGGCTACTTAATTGCTGGACTTTTCCTTGGGCCTTCAATTGCCTTATTTACCCCTTTTGAAGGTTTCATTACTGTCAGTGAAATGAGTAATTTAAACTTCATTAAAGAGATTGCCTTAACTATAATTGCTTTTTCAATTGGCTCTGAGTTTGGCTTCAAAAACTTAAAGAAAATTGGAAATAAAGTAGCAATTATTACTCTGCTTGAAGTTCTAGGTGCTGTGCTTTTAGTCTTTATCTTAATTTTATTTATTCCAAAACCTGCAGAGATTATGCAAAACAGTGCAGGTAAATACGCCTACCTACCATTTTCAAAGAGCAATTTAGCATTTACAATGTTGCTCTCTGCAATGGCTGCAACTACTGCGCCTGCCGCTACTTTACTAGTGATTAAGCAATACAGAGCACACGGCCCTGTTACTAAAACAGTTTTACCAATTGCTGCACTTGACGATATTTTTGGAATTATTGCCTTTGGTTTAATTTTTGCAGTTGCCAAAGTTATCTTGCCGCACACCACAGGTGGTACCACAACTTCTTTGGCATTTGGAGTAGCTAAACCTTTTATTGAAGTTTTTGGCTCAATAATTGTTGGTATTTTAGTCGGAGTTACTCTGGCTTTTCTTGCAAATATGTACGACAAAGACCGCGATGACATCCAAGTGCTTGGCTTTGCTTCTGTAGTAATTTGTCTAGGCCTTTCTTACTTTATTAAAAAAGTAAGTAGTGGCACTGTTGAAATTTCTCCACTACTTGCAAACATCGCAGTTGGCGCGTCTGTTGCTAATTTAGTTAAAAAACCACACAGGACATACAACGCAATGAATGACTTTTCAACTCCGCTCTACATTTTATTTTTCACGCTTTCTGGAGCCTCGCTTGACCTTAGAATGTTTGGCCGAACTAGTCCTGTACTTTTTGCAATTATCGCTCTTTACATTATTGGCCGTTCTGTTGGAAAGTATGTTGGTGCTTCAGTTGGAGCGCGTGGTGCTAAAGCTGATCCAATGGTACAAAAATACATTGGCTTTGCGCTACTTCCGCAAGGAGGAGTTTCACTTGGTTTAATTGTAATTGTTGCCAACTCCATGCGGGAGTTTGGCGCCACAATTGCGGCAATCATTTTAATTACCACCTTGTTTTTTGAAACTACTGGCCCTTTATTTTCTAAGTTCGCGATTGTCAGAGCAGGTGAGATTAACGGACTTGATAAGTTTAACGAAGTTACTTTTTAATTCAAAATTATTTTTTTAAAAAAGGAGCAAATTATGGAAGCATTATTTATTGTTTTAAATGACACTGATCACCTTGAAGATATTATGGAGAAGTTCTTAGAACTAGGCGTAAAAGGTGCAACCGTGGTAGACAGCGACGGAATGGCCGGATATATTGTACGTTCGCACCCTGGCATGAACTCTCTTCTTTCTGGACATTTTGCTAAACTTGGCAAAAGCTACAATCCAAATAGCAAAACCATTTTTACAGTTGTCAAAGACCACGAAATGGCAGACCGAGTAGCAGGTGCTATTAAAGAAATTTTAATCAACACCGAAAAGAAAATTATTGGGTTTATGTTTACAGTTCCAGTTTCTAAAATCTACACTCTGTCTAACCACTAATTTAACAAAAAACTGCCTTTTTTCTTTAGTCTTAACTTGCCTAAATTGAAAAGGTATTTTTTATTTTATATAATTAACTAACTAAAAGGAGCAAGACTTGGACTTAATTAAAGCAAACAATTTAGTAAAAACTTACGGTAAAAAAGAAACACAAGTAGATGCCCTAAAAGGCATATCTTTTTCAGTGGCAGATGGCGAAATTGTTTGTATTTTAGGAAGGTCCGGAGCCGGTAAATCAACACTGCTAAATATCCTTGGTGGGATGGACACCGCAACTTCAGGTAGTCTACTTTTTAAAACTCACAACATCAGCACTTACTCAGAACGCGAACTAATTGAACACCGACGCCAAGAAATTGGCTTCGTTTTTCAGTTTTATAACTTAATTTCTAACTTAAATGTCTATGAAAACGTAGAAATTGCGCGTTTTGGTAAAAACTCATTTAACTCAAAAGAAATTCTTAAAAGTGTAGGTCTAGATAAACGCTTAAATAACTTTCCACAACAGCTTTCGGGTGGAGAACAGCAAAGAGTGGCGATAGCCCGTGCACTTGTTAAAAATCCAGATCTTTTGCTTTGTGACGAGCCAACCGGTGCACTTGACATTAAAACTGGAATTGAAGTTTTAAAAATTATTCAAAATTTAAATAAAGAACACAAAAAAACCATAATTATCGTGACTCACAACTCAGAGATTGCAAAAATTGCAGACCATGTAATTGAACTAAAAGACGGTCAAATTTTTAGAGATTTTAAAAATAAAACTCCGTTGGCTGTTGACGAACTTAAGTGGTGATGGTCAGTATTTTAAATAAAAAAATATTAAGAACTCTGCGCAAATCAACTAAGCAGTATGTTGCGCTATTTTTAATTTTGACCTTATTTTTCGTGCTTTTCTTTGGTTTAGTTACCTCTTATCGCGACCTTAAAACCAGAGTTGAAAAAGTCTACAAAGAAAGTAACTTAACACACTCCTTGATTGCCAATACTTACCTAAAAGAAGAAGACAAAGCACGCGCCAAAAAAGCCCTTGCCAATATTGGCCTAAAGACAAGTGACTACGAGATGGACACCAGAGGTTCGGCTTTACTGAACTTAAAATTAGCAACTGGCTTTACTGAGTCTGAAATCAAAAGTAGTCCAAGAGTTCGCCAACTAAAAGCAGACATTGAAAAATACAAAAAATACATAAACTCTGGTTTTATTGCTTCTGAATACGAAGTGACTTTAACTAAAAAACCCATCTGGCAAGAGCGAATTTCAAAAAGTTATGTCGTGTACGACCATGAACAAAAAGAAATTAAAAACCCGCAGCGCGGGATTTTTATGAAAGTAGATGAGTTTAAAAAACTACCTAGAGTTGGAGCTCCTGTAGAAATTGATGTGCCAAAAAAATACCTTGAACTGCTGCTTGGCGAAAAAGGCTACAAAATTGACCACAATACAGGAGAAATCGTTTATAAAAACGGAGATTTGGCCTTTAAAGGCTTGGAAAGACTTTACTTTGATGGTAATTTTGAAAGTATTTTGACTAACCGTTCGTATCTAAAAGACCAAACTGGCCAAAACCTACCCTACCAATTTAACGAAACATTTTTGTCATACACTGCACTGCGTGGTTTTTTAAAGTCAATTGCTGAAAACAAAACTAGACTAAAAATTGTTGTGCCTATCGCAGGATACGTGTATACTGGTGAAACCATTCAAAAAAATGTCTCTCAACTTCAGGCTTTTTTAGATACCGAAACTTTGTTTCACGAACTAGGCCTTCAAAAACCTAAACTAACTGGACTACTAGCTGGCATTCAGATGCTAAATGACTTTATAGTTTGCCAACAAACCGCTGAGTTTAAAAAAGAGTTTAAAGAAAATAACTTAGTTAACTTCCGTCCACTTGCTAAAAGCAAAAAAGACTACGAAACTCCCAACTACAACGGCGACTACTTTGCCCTGCTTAGACAAAACTACAAAGACGAGTTTTTCAAAGACTTATTTGCGCAAGTTGAGCACCTATACAGTTTTCCCGGAGTTAAGGAAAAACTGCTTAGTAAAGAAGTTCAACAAAACAAAAAACTTTTAGTTGAACTACTTAAAATCCCTCAATTTCCAAACCAAATAAATGTGCGTTTTTTAAACTCTAAAAACCCAGAAAACACAGCCAAGGAGTTTATTTTAGAATATGAACGCTTACTTAAACAAGACAACAAAGCTGGTGGGGCTTCATCTAACAGATTCTTATATGCTAAAACTGGGCAAACCCTATTTACAAACAATGTAGTAAACGAAGACGTTGGTCTAACTTTCTACTCGGCCTTTATCTATCCCCTGGTTTTCTTTTTAGTTTCACTACTAATTTTTGTAACTACATCTTCGCAGTTAATTATTAGGGAAAGTAAAGAAATCGGCACGATGAAGGCAATTGGAATTAGTAGAAAACAAATTTTTGGCCACTACCTAAAAATTAACCTGCTATTAGTATTTAGTTCACTAGCGGTTGCTTTAATAATTTCTCCGTTTATCGTTCCACAAGTTCTAAAGACCAAATACAATTTGCTTTACAATCTGCCTAAATACCACTATATCTTTCCTTGGCTGGAAGTTATTTTGTCTTCTACTTTGGTGATTTTAATAACTAGTTTAATTCTGTTTTTGGTAATCAAAGCCGAACTTAAGAAAAATCCAGTTGAGTCAATGCTTGGCAACACCACCACAATTGGCGTAAAAAGTGCAAAACCTGTAAAACGTCGCTTTATGCTCGCGATTGCTTTTAGAAACATTAAAATCAATTTATTCAGATCGCTTCTAACAATAGTCGGAGTCGCTGGCTGTACAGGCCTGGTTATCGCTTCTTTTGGAATTATTGACACCATCAACAAAGGAATTGACAATGACCTTTACAGTTACTACAACAATGTAGACGCCGCAATGCTGCACCTACGTGGAAAGTCCAGAGAGGTTTTAAGTAGTCTTTCAAAACTAGAAATCAAAGGTAAAAAAGCTGTTTACTACGCGGAACCGCTTTACAACGAAAACTCTTTCGTGCAAACAGAAAATGGCCAAACAAAGCGAGTTTCACTACTTGGTATTTCTAAAAACTCAAAGTTTTATCACCCTCAAAACGGGGTTCGCCGACTTGGCGAAAAAGAGGTATCTGTTTCCAAAAGAGACGCAAGATCCTTGGGATTAAAAGTTGGCGACTACTTGTCGTTTACAATACTTGGTGAAACTTACCGTTTTAAAGTTGCTGAAATTAGAGAAACCTTTTTTGTAAACGGAGTTATCTTTAACCGAGAAGACTGTGTAAACGAACTGCTTGACAGCACTAATGTAATCTACGCAAAACTTGCGGAAGGCATTACTAAAAAAGATATAACTAAGGTTTTGAACCACAACTTTATCGGCAGCGAAAATAACTTCGGACTTGCCGAAATCAAAGACCAAGAAGCACTTGGTTATATCGGCAAAGTTATAGAAAGCAGAGAAATTCAGCGAATAATTTCTAAAGTTACAGATGTAGTTTACTCATCTGCAATCACTCTTTTGAGTTTCGCGATAATTTTAGCAATTGTTGTGCTTTATAACTTAGTTAGACTAAACTTTGAAGAGAGACTAAGAGAAATTGCTACTTTGAAAGTCCTTGGCTTTTTTCAACACGAAATCGCGATTTCTATCTTTATTGAAATGCTAACGCTTTCTTTAATAGGACTGACAATAGGACTAGCACTTGGTTATCCTTTCCTTTATTTTTACCTTGGTATTAACGAAGTTTCTTACATTAACTTCATGTATAACATTGAGTGGCTATCTTATGTTTTCACAATTGTTTTAATAGTGTTTGTCAACGCTGTACTTTCGTTTTATATGGCCTTTAGAGTAAAAAAAGTACCAATGGTTGAATCGCTTAAATCTGTGGAGTAGCAAAATGAAGAGAACAATTTTAACTCGTATTTTTGAATTAAATGCACTGGTTTTTTTAGCGTTAATGTCTTACTTTTTTCGCCCACTTTGGCTAATTCCGGTATATTTAGTTGCTGCACTTACCTTGATTTACTTGCAAGGCGGGATTGTAATTTTAAGTATGATATTTATGTTGCCAAGTAAACCTAATAAAAAAATATTTAGTTTTCTGCTGACTAACTCTGTGTATTTTTTAAACCTATATATTTTTAGACAAAAGTATGTTTTTAAAGGCACAGAAAGCGTTGATAGAAACAAAACTTACCTGTTTGTTTCTAACCACAAATCAGAGTTAGACCCATTTGGCTATTTAGAGATATACGATAAATTAAGACTAGCCTTTACACCGAAATCAGAGCTTTATAAATCCCTGATTTTAAGAAAAGTTTTTAAAATGTTAAACTGCATCAAAATCTACAGAGCAGATATTAGAAAAACTTTAGTTCAAATGAATATCGGCATTCAAAAAGCACAAGGCGGTCAATCTTTTTTAACCTATATAGAAGGTGGAATTAAAAATCGAACACTTGAAGAAATTGAAGAAGTAAAACCAGCAGCTTTGAAACTTGCCTACAAGGCAAAGGCCGAAATTATGCCAGTGGCTTCATTCGGAATGGTTCAAAAAAACAGGTTTTTTCCTTTAATCAGAAAGACTGTCTATCTTTACTTTTTAGAGCCGATTTCTTATAATTCTTATTGTTTAGAGCCAACTGAAGACCTGGCTTTAAAATTAAAAGACCAAATAAACTTAAAGATTAAACAACATAAGGAGGAAATGTCTCATGACAATGTATGATTTGATTTTAAAAAAACGCAACAACGGTATTTTAACTGACGAAGAACTGACTTATATAATTACCGAATACACAGCCGGTCGTGTGCCAGATTACCAAATATCTGCACTACTTATGGCAATTTACTTTAACGGAATGACACCAGAAGAAGCAACTTCTTTAGCCTTAATTATGGCAAAATCCGGTGAGATGCTTGACCTTTCTGAAATTAACGGAGTTACAGTTGACAAGCACTCAACTGGCGGAGTTGGCGACAAAGTTTCTTTAGTTTTAGCGCCAATGCTTGCAGCCTGTGGTGTTAAGCTGGCCAAAATGTCTGGCCGTGGACTTGGACATACAGGTGGTACTATTGATAAACTTGAGTCTATTCCTGGTTTCAAAGTTGAACTTGCGCCAAGTGAGTTTATTGACCAAGTTAACAAAATTGGTGTATCTATAATTGGTCAATCTGCCAATATCGCACCTGCTGACAAAAAACTATACGCACTTCGCGACGTTACTGCAACAGTTGACTCAATTCCGTTAATTGCTGCGTCTATTATGTCAAAAAAACTAGCGTCTGGTGCTAAATGTATTTGCCTTGACGTTAAATGCGGAAGTGGCGCTTTTATGAAAAACCAAAAAGACGCAGAGGCTTTGGCTAGTCAAATGATTTCAATCGGTAATTTAGCCGGACGCAAAATGGCGGCCGTTATTACTAATATGGACGAACCACTTGGCCATAAAATCGGTAACTTACTTGAAGTTATGGAAGCATATGATAACTTAAACGGCAAAATCACTCCTGACTTAATGGAAGTCTGCATGACAATTGGCTCAATTTTACTGCAAAACGCCAAAGGTGTTACAGAGTCAGCGGCAAGAGCTGAACTAAAAGCAGCAGTTGAAAGCGGCCGCGCTAAACAAGTATTTTTAGATTTTGTTAAAGCCCAACACGGAGACATTTCTGTGTTTAGTGATTTAACTAAATTACTAAAGGCTAAAAAATTTGAACTAAAAAGCCCAGAAAGCGGTTATATTGCTAAGTTTGATACAATCAAAATTGGCGACGCTGCTCGTTTACTTGGTGCCGGCAGACTTTCAAAAGAAGACGTGCTTGACATGGCAGTTGGTATTGACTTAATTAAAAAAATCGGCGCTAAAGTTGAAAAAGGCGAAACTATTGCCGTAATTTACCACAACGAAAAAGGCCTTAAAGAAGCCGTTGATACTCTACTTGGTTCAATGACTATCTCTGAAACCAAACCTGCTGACACTGTGTTAATTGAAAAGGTACTTCGCTAATATTGACAGAAAAAAATCAAGGAAATGAACCTAATCAAAAACAAATAAGAGAATCTAGCAACCAAAAATTAACTTTAACTCGTCTTTTGGTAGAAGGTTCAGCAGCGGTTGCTTTAGCAGTTGTGTTTTCAATACTAGGTAAGTTTACAGCACCTCCTTTTAAGATTTCGCTTTCAATGCTACCACTTATCTTGTTTGCCTTTAGAACAGGCTCTCCCTATTCTTTGTTAGTTTCGTTTGCCTACAGCATCTTTAATATGCTTTCAGACGGCGCACCTGTGCACATCGGCTCAGTTTTTCTTGACTATATACTACCGTTTACTCTACTTGGTTCTGTGTTTTTGTTAAAAAAAGTTGTGCAAGAAATTTCTTTTAAATCTTACTTAATCGTGTTTTTTGCTGTTTTGATTTTATGCGTGCAGCGATTTTTATTTCACACCTTGTCTGGTGCTCTTTACTTTGGCAGTAGTAAAAAAACTTTTAATCAAAACCTAGTGTTTTCACTAATTTACAACGCCAAATATCTATGGTTGACATCGCTGACTACTATTTATCTAGTAATCGCCTTCTTCAAACCACTGATTAGTAAAGAAAAAATCATCTAGTTCTTGCTCACCGATCATCTTATCTACACACTTTAAATAATTTAAACAGGGGATATCCCCTGTTTTTATTTGGTAGGCATCTTTTAAAAAAGCTGAGTAAGGAATAGATTTTCTTCCACTTGTATACCAAGGTAAAATATACTTTAAATCCATAACATAGGTTTGTTGATAATAAACCCACTTAAAAATAATAAAGGCTGTGCCTTTATGGGCAAAGACTTGTTTAAGATGTTTGATTTGATGCGGCTGAATATTGGCCAGCGGAAAAGAGGTTTTGGAGTTTGTTTCTTTGGCTTCAAAGTCTATGTAGTGTCCCTTATAAATTCCGTTATAATCGGTTGTTGAAGGGGTTTTATAGTAAGCCTCAACAATTTTTGCCCGTGACCTTTTAGGATAATTTACTCTAACAATTTGCACAGGTGTTGGTTTTTTGTAAATTAAAGCGATTTGATTATCGCGGTAGTATT
>CAUUBG010000013.1:0-11758 GCA_963543345.1 uncultured Acholeplasmataceae bacterium
TGAAAATTTGCTTCTTTATACCAACCTTCAAAGATTTTGCCAGGTGTATTTGGAAACTCCATTAAATTAAACTCGTCGGTAGTGACGTCAAACTCTTTAGTTTGAATAGTTGAGTCGCCTGACTTGTAAGTTAAGGTGTATTTAATTAAGGTTTCTTTTACTTCAAAGATTTTACCATCATGGATTTTGGCAAACTTAGCGTTTTCGTCAAGTGCTTCACCTGTGTCTTTAAATACCCATTGTTGTTCGTATCCAGGTTTTGCAGGAATAGTAGGTGGAGTAACTGGTTGGCCAATGTGTCCTTCTATTTTGTGTTCAGTTGCACCAATAAAGAAACGATAAGTAATTTTTTTGTGTTCTGTGTAGACAGGGGTGATTACTGTAGTTTCAGTAAAATCATGTGGGAATGCTTGTGACCATTTAGCATAGTTGAATTCTTTTTGAGGAACTTTTGGAATTCTTTTGTCTTTTGCTGTAAAGTGTGAGTTCCATTGTTTTAATTCTTTGTCAGTGCTATTAAAGTTCTTTCTAACTTGAAGTTTTGCCAAGTCTGTAGAGTCTTCGTTTTTAAAAGTAACGTCCAAAACAGTGTACTCAACAATATTTGGCACAAGTTCTGTGTCTTCAGTTAACTTATTAATATCAGCAGGTTCGTTCGTTGCTTTATTTAACCAACCTCTAAAGTCGTATTTAATGTTTTTCTCATTAAATAGGTCTTCGTATTGACTTAACTCAAACTTGCCAGGAAAGGCTTCTAATTTTCTTAGTTCAGTTGTGTTGTCTTTATCGTAGAAAGTTAAATTGATTTTTTTAGTTTGTACAGTGATTTCAGGGGTAAATACAGTGGCTTGAGTAAGTGAATTATATTGGTCTTCTGGCAACCATTTTAAAGTTTCGTTTTCTTTTAAGTCAAGCAATTTATTAAAGTCAACGTCTTTTAGTTGAACCGGTTTGCCGTCTTTTGAAGCACCACGATAAATTTCTTGGCCGTCTCTACCTTTAAAAACTACACGGTGTGTACCTTTGGCAGCAGTTTTTGCAACTAATTTAAGGTCATGAGTAAGATTTTTTAAATCATCCTCATTAACTGTCTCAAACTTAGTGCCTTTTCTGATTTGCCAGTATAAAAACTCACCGCGTTCTGTGCTGTCGTATTTATCTTCTTTTGGCAATTGGCTAAGTTCAACGTTTGAACCACGCGCAACTTCAAGTGCTGGGATGTCGTCTTGAACTTGACCTTTTGAGTTAGCAAAAGTAATTCTAACTTTGCTGCCTTGCACATTTACTTTAAACTCACGAGTTTTGCCTTCAATTTCGGCAGTTAAAGTAACTTCAGTAGTAGTTTCTGGTGCTGTGTATTTTGCCTTGCCGTCTTCGATTTTTAAGACATCTGGGCGTGATGAAGTCCATTTAACTGGCTTACCATCAATTTCATTAGTTAAATCAAGGTCGCCTTCAACTGTTTTGGGCAGTGGTTTTAGTTTTTTAAGCAGTTTTTCTGGAGTTTCTAGTTGTGTACCTTTTTTGGCAACAGTAAAAGTAAACTCTTTTGAAACTGAACCTGCAGTTGCTTTTAAAGTAACTTCCACGTCTTCGTCTTGTTGTACAACTTCAATAGTGTAGCCGTCTTTAATTTTCGCTGCATTTTGACCTTTTGTAATTTCGTATGTAATATCAAAATTGCCAATTTTGCGGTCTAGTGTAAAGTTTTTGTCAATTGTTCCACTTGGAATTGTCAATTGAGTTAAATCCGGGTCTGTTGGTTTTGGATCTGGATTTGGTTTAGGTTCACGTTTGCACGAAAACATGAGTGCAAAAACACCTAGTGTTAAAGCAGTGATTGCAAATATTTTCAAGATTGTTGAAAACAATTTATTTGTTTTAGTGCTTGTTTTCATATTTACCCCTTTTCTGGCCAATGTTGGCCTCAATTCATACACTTATTATATTCTATATATAACGATTTTGTAAGCGTTTACATAAAATTTTTTAAATATTTTTAAAAAACTTAAAAACTCAGTTTTTTCTGCAAAAACTCACACTAAAAAACACAAAAAATAAAAAACTGCTGTGTTTTTTCATGTAAACGCAGCAGCTTATAACTTTTAATTTTAAATTATTTTAATAGCGCTTCTTTTGCAAGTTTATCAGCCACATCATTAAAAGAAATATTTGAGTGACTTGGTACTTTTTGAAACTTAATTTCACTAAACTCAGGCTTAATGCTTAAGTAAAATTCAACATACATAAGAGAAATTTTAGAGCATGCGTGCCATTCTGAAGTTATCCAGCGAGTGAGACCTTGGTAGTCGTGGTAAATCTTGATTTTTTTAAATCCATTTTCTTTTGCCCATTTAAGCGCTTCGATTACACCAAAAACTTCCCCTGCCACATTTGCTGTTTTTAAAAACTCATTGTCGGCTCTACTGCCAGAGATATTTTGTTTTTGCCCGTTTGGCAAAATTAGGTGAACTCCGTATGAAAACTTTGCGGTTTCTTTTGAAAAACTACCGTCTGAGAACGCCACCAGATAGCCTGCTTTTAAATCATTATCAACCACACCTTGCCAATAGTCTGTTCCTTTTAAAAAACACTCAGCCTCTGCTTTGGTTAAAAAAGACTTAAATACTGGCTTTTTAAAACCGGCAATTGCTGCTTGGCATTCTGGCCAGGTCTCAAAAATCCCGGTTTTATTGCCTTCCTTTACAGCGTAGTATTTCACAAACTTAATTTAACTCAGCCTCTGCTTCTTTTTCTTTAAGTTTCTTAATTAAAGTTAAAAGACTTTGAATGAAGATTGAGCCAGTTGAGTTGCCGATAATTACGATAAAAATAAATAAAGCAACTTTTGCGTAGTTGTATTGAAATCCAAATGAAAACAAAGAAAAAGAGGCGATGCAGTGGTCAAAGCCAAGTAGTAAGAAAGTCCAAACCGCAAATAGCAGCGAAAGCAGACCGATTGCTTTGTTTTTAGCATTGTTAAAACTATAAATTGCTGAGTGCAACAAGATACCAGTTCCAATTGCTCCAAGGAAAGTTCGCCAAAGTGGAGTTTCTTTAAAATCTAGTTTTTTGGCAACCATTGTTTGAATTAAGTCTGCATAAGTTCTGGGACTTCCTGGTACATTTTTTGCTGGAAACACTGTGTAGTAAAAAAGAATTGTAAAAATTACTGTGCCTAAAAAATTAGTTAAAAAAACGATAAGAAGTTCAATTAAGTAATCAGGTTTTCGCTCAAAAACATAGCCGATTCTACCAGTAAAAAGCGCGGCATCTAAAGCAATGATTAAAATGATTCCGACACAAAAACCAACACCTGCAATAAAGTAAGTAGTCAAAGTCTGAATGCCACTGCCTTGAGCATACGCAGTTAAAACTAAAAAAGTAAAAGCAGCGATAGCAACCAAAACTCCTGAAAGAAAACCTTGCAAGGCGAGTTTGGAATATTTATATAATTTTGTTTTGTTTTGCATAGTCAAAATTCCTTTATTTAAAATCTATATAAGTAATTTTACTCTATATAAATAAAATAGGTTTAAATAAGCAAATAAAGATAATTTTTAAAAATAAAACCAGTACTACAAATGTGCCTTGCAAGGCAGTTTTGTAGTTTTGTAAAAGTCTTAATTTTCTTATAAAAAAGCCTTATAAAGCGATTTTAACTAACTATTTATTACGAAAATTATTTTTAGATTTATAAAAATATTGTTTGCTTGTACTTGCTTATTTTGGTATACTGAAAGCACTTAGAGGTGCGCATATGTTTATCACATTTGAAGGCGGAGAAGGTAGCGGAAAATCTACTATCATCAAAAAAATTAAAGCTCTTTTTGAAGAAGGCGAAAATGGACAAAAATACTCACTTGTTAACAAAACAACTGGTGAAATTGTTCCGCTGATTTTCACCAGAGAACCAGGTGGACTTAACATTACTTTAGCCGAAGAAATTAGAGACGTTTGTCTGCATCCTAAACACACCACAATGCAAAGTGAAACCGAAGCACTGTTGTTTGCGGCTTCTAGGTCTGAACATGTCAAACAACTAATTGAACCTAACCGCGAAAAAGCACTAATTATTTGTGACAGATACATCGATTCTTCATATGTTTATCAAGGTGTTGCCAGAGGTTTAGGTATTGAATACATAAAACAAATTAATAAAAGTATTCTAAACTGCTTGCCTGATTTGACCTTTATTTTTATCATCAATCACGAAAACGGACTAAACCGTGTGTCTGCTCGCAATAAAATCAACCGTCTAGATAAGGAAAGCCGTGCTTTTCACAATAAAATTGATGAAACTTACCGTGAACTTAAACAAATTTTTCCTGAACGCAAGTACATTGCAATCAACGCTGAGGCTGCAGTTGAAACGGTTTTCAGACAAGTTTTTGACAATTTAACGAAAGAACTTGCAAGGAAAAACATCAAAATCGTAAAAAATGCCTAAAAAAGAACATTTTTTTCATCTTTCATTGCTACCTGCTGCAAAAAAAGACGCGCATATTTCCTATATTCTTGGTCAGATTAAAGCAATTTTAAAACAAGAAGGTATGCCAGATGCCGAACTAAACGCCCTTGAGTTCAAACCATCTCGCAACCTTTTTATTTTAAATAAAGAAGAAATAACCAAAGACACCTTACTTGAGTTTACTAATACCTTTAACTACACTTCTCTAAATCAATACTCTAGATTTTTTGTTTTATTTGGTGTAGATTTACTAAATACAGCTCAAGCCTCTAGTTTACTTAAGTTTCTAGAAGAACCAAAAACCTCAACTTACGGCTTTTTGGTACCAGATAATCCAGACGCGGTACTAGACACCATTAAGTCCAGAGCTTTTCCAGTAACTTATGAAAACAAAGAAAACCCTGAAAAACCGGTTTCTCTTGACGAAGAAATCTACGAACTTAGTGGTGAACTTTTTAAAGACATAACTGAAGTTTTTGAAAACAAAATGTTTTTTGATAATTTAAAAACACCATTTTTAGATTTTATTTCTGTGATTTCAGTGTCTGAAAAAAAATATACACTCACTTTGGCTAAATATTTTTCAGTTGAACACGAAAGAACAGCAGGCCAAGTTTTTTTAAAACTCATCCAAACTTTTTTAATGGATACAATTAACTTTAAGTTAAAACGAAACCTGCATTTCAAAAGCCAAGAAGAACACATCTCTAAACTGGCTGGTTTTCAGATGAATAAACTAATTATGACATTTGATTTTGTGCAAAAACGTGCAAAAGCCTTTTATTTCCCAGTCAATGCTCGCGTGCAAATTCTCACAGCCTTATCAGCTTTTGATCAGTTTTTGAAATGAAGATACAAACTAGTTTTGAAAATAACTTTCCTACTCTTTATATTGTGCCGACGCCAATTGGCAATTTAAAAGACATAACACTTAGAGCCATTGAAGTTTTAAAAGAAGTAGATGCTGTGTTTTGTGAAGACACCAGGAGAACTCTTGTCTTGCTAAACCACTTTGGTATTCAAAAGCCGCTTTTTAGATATGAGAAGTTTAACGAAAAAACAGCGAGTAGAAAAATTATTTCTATGTTAAAAGAAGGTAAGAACATCGCTTTGGTCTCAGACGCTGGAACCCCTGGAATTTCAGACCCACTTTTTGAAATAATCAAAACTGTTAAAGAAGAAAACACAGTCAATGTTGTGCCGCTTCCTGGTCCTGTTGCTTTTGTACCAGCATTAGTTTGCTCAACTTTCCAAACAAACTCTTTTACTTTTCTTGGGTTTTTGCCAAGAAAAAAACAAGAAGCCAAAAATACTTTACTTGAATACAGCGAAAGAAAAGAAACTCTGATAATTTACGAATCTCCGCATAGAGTAATTAAAACCCTTGAATTACTAAAGTCTGTTTTTAAGTCTAGAGAAATTATGGTTGCGCGTGAACTGACTAAGTTACATGAGACTTTCTACTGGTTTGATTTAGCAGAGACCGATTTTAGTGAAATTCAGAATTTAGGTGAGTTTGTTATAATTATAAAAGGTAGTGATAAGCCCAAAATAAAGAATAGTTTATCTCCAAACGAGCTATTTTTAAACTACCGCAGCCAAGGTTTTTCTGATATGGAAGCCATTAAATTAACTGCAAAAGCTCTTGGTAAACCTAAGTCAGAAATTTATAAAGAGGTTAAAATCAATGAAAAAAACAAATAAGTTTTATATCACATCTGCACTTCCTTATACTTCTTCATACCCGCATATTGGCAATATGTATGAGCTGATTTTAACCGATTGCATCGCTAGATTTTACAAACTAGCCGGTCGCGATGTTTACTTTCAAACTGGTACTGATGAACACGGCCTAAAAATCGCAGAAAAGGCTAGTGAGGCGAAAATGTCGCCAAAAGACTATGTTGACAAAATTGTGGCCTACATTAAGGATAACTTAAGTCTACTTAATATTGAGTATGACAACTTTGTCAGAACAACTGACGACGCGCACACCGAAGCAGTTGCTAAAATCGCTGACATTATGTTTAAAAAAGGCGATATTTACTTATCTTCATACGAAGGTCTCTACTCAAAAGCAGAAGAGGCTTATGTCAACGAAAAAGACTTGATAGATGGGCTTTTGCCTAGTGGTGAAAAACCGATTTTAATGAAGGAAGAGGCTTACTTTTTCGCTCTTTCTAAATATCAGGCTAAATTAGTTAAATACATTCAAGACCATCCTCGTTTTATTATGCCGGAAAGCCGTAGAAACGAAATTTTGACCTTTTTAAAGGAACCGCTTCTAGACCTTTGTGTGACCAGGTCTTCTTTTGACTGGGGAGTAAAAGTTAATTTTGACAAAAAACACGTGCTTTATGTTTGGCTGGACGCTCTTTGCAACTACATTACTGGAATTGGCTACAATCCAGATAAATCAAGCTCACAGTTTAGTGAGCTTTGGCCTGCTAACGCACACATTGTCGGCAAAGACATTACTCGCTTTCACTGCGTATATTGGCCTTGTTTTTTAATGTCACTTGGCCTTGAATTGCCAGAGACAGTGTTTGGACACCCTTGGGTTCTAACTCACCAAACAAAGATGTCAAAATCGCTTGGCAACACCATATACGCAGATGAGTTAGTCAAAACTTTTGGTGTAGATAAAGTCCGTTTTTACTGTCTTTCAGAAATACCTTTCAAAGACGACGGTAATTTAACTTATGATTTAGTCCTTGAAAAAACCAACACGGAGTTAGTCAATACCTTGGGTAATTTAGTTAACCGAACATTTGGCATGTTGGCTAAATATTTTGACTCAAAATTCAAACCAAATTACGCAAGTTTCGATAAAAACTTTGCAGAAATTGATACATACATTGAAAGTTTACCTGCTAAACTAACTGATTTATTTCAAGAATACAAAGTTGCAGAAGCCGCTAAAACTATTTTGGAACTTGCACGCCTTGCTAATAAGTTTATTGACCTTGAAGAACCTTGGAACTTATTTAAAAACCAAGAGCAGGAAAAACTAATGGCAACGCTTACCACACTTTTTAAAGTTATTCGTGTGCTTTCTATCACTTTGTTGCCGTTTATTCCAGAAACCGCTAAAAAAATTCAAGCGATGCTGGAAATCAGTGAAGACACGCTTGAATCTGTGCTTGCAAAAACTCCTTTTAAAGAAACTGTCTTTGAAAAACCAGAAATTCTTTTTGTCAGACTAGATAAAAAAGATCTTGAATAATTTTTATGAAAACCAAAGAAAAAGCACCTGTTTACATTGAACACACACACAAGCAAACTCAGTTAAATGAATCTAAAAAACTTACCTTTTACCGAACTTTGAATCCTTTAGAAATTCCTTACACCGAAAAACAAGCCAAAAGACGTGAGTTTATTAAAAATAAAGTTTTACCTGAAGCCAACCGTCTTTTTATGGCTGTGTTTTTCACCTTTATCTATGGAATTGGCTTGGCCTGGTTTCTAGAAGCATCATATGTTCGCATGTATACAGGTGGAGTACCTGGAATTGGTCAGTTAATTGTTGACTTTCTGCACCACATCGCTAAAGTTAACCTAAACCCAGAGAACGCAAAAACCGTGCTTTCGCTCTTTATCATTCTTGCAAACATCCCAATCTTGTTGCTGGGCTGGTTTAAGGTTTCTAAAACCTTTGCGTTTTACTCAACAGTTTCAATTGTCCTACAAGCAACTTGCGTTAAGTTCCTGCAAATTGATTTACTTAAAACCACGTCACCTTTGATTTTAGCGATTGCTGGTGGGATTTTTATTGGAGTCGGAACTGGTGGAACCCTTAAATACGGAGGTTCGACTGGTGGACTTGACATAATCGGACAAGTTCTGGCTTTAAATAAAGGCAAGATGTCAGTTGGAAAAATTTCTACCATTATGAACTTAACAATTATTTCACTTGGTTGTTTTTTTGCAATGTTTGCAGATCCCGCAAACTCAGTAATTAAAGGCTTTGTTGAAAACATTGGCGGACCTGATGGCAAAATTCTGAAAGGAATTGGTCAACTTAAAGATAAACCTCAGATGCTCTACGCTCTTTATGTTTTTATCTTTACTTCAATTAGACTGCTTATATCAATGGTCGTGATGGACAAAATCCACAATTCGTATAACTTAATTGAAGCCTTGATCGTGACAACTAAAGAAACTGAACTTGCGCAAACCTTAGTTAAAGAACTTAAACACGGAGTCACTTTAATTGATGCCAAAGGTGGATACAGTTTCCAAGATAAATCAGTGCTCTTGACCGTTTTTTATCAGTTTGAAGAACAAAAACTAATTGACCTAATATTTGAAATTGACCCGAAAGCCTTTATTACCTTTAAACACATTTCTTCTTTTAAAGGTAGATTTAGAATTAAGGCGCTTGCCTAAAGAATTTTTTTAAAAAATATTTAAACCCATTTACATCAACTTGGTCTAAATGGGTTTTTTAAATTAGCCAACAATAAAAAAACTCTGGTTCAACCAGAGTTTTTTAAAGTCAAATGGCGATGCAGAAGGGATTCGAACCCCCGACCGATAGCTTAGAAGGCTATTGCTCTATCCAGCTGAGCTACTGCACCAACAAATAGAATTATATAAAAATAACCCTATTTTTTCAACTATTGCCACAAGTTTGTAATAATCCCGGCAATTAGTATTTTTTAATGTAAAAAAACGCAATAATCGTACCAGTAAGCAAAAAGCCAAAACCAAGTGCGGATAAGGCGAATGAAGTATAAACTAAAGCGTGTTGCACTAAGTCTAAAGATACTTTTTGTATTAAAAACAGGTTTAGCACAATAAAGACAAAACTAAGCGTCAAAATATCTAGACCCAGTCTTAAAAAAGCTAAATATTTCTTTTCAGTTCCAGCCGCGTGGAATCTGGCAAGTAAGGTCAAAGCACCTGGCACTAAGGCAAAGAACTTAAAGTGTGCAAAGTTTTGGAGTTTAAAGGCCGCCAAAATTTGTTTAAGCGCGTTGTGTGTAAGGGGTTTAGTGTAGATACCTTGGATAAAAAAGCCTGAAAACTCTGAATTTTCAAATTGACTTTCTACACCTTTTGGTGTTGGCATTTTAAAATCAAAGTAAAAACTTAAAATGACAACTGCACTAATTACAACAGCAGCGCTTACTCCAGTGATTTTTAAAACAAAACTCCTAGTTGAACCTAAAACCAAGAAGCAAAGTGCTACTAAAAACACAAAAATAAAAGAGTAGTAAACAGGCGCATTTGAAACTGATTTAAATTTTTTAAAAAACCCAGTTTTAGCGAAACTAAAAACTTCGCCAAGCGAAGAAGTTAAGGCTAACAAAAAATAAGCGGTAGTTAAAATAATTAAGATATAGGCAATAAATCTAAAAACTATTCTTGCTTTACTTGCTTCTTTTTCAACTAAATACCCTTTTAGCATCCGCGCCTCCTTTTGGTTTTCCTTTAAAAAACAATGTCCGTTAACTATGATAACACTTTTAAGGTAAAGTTATTTTTAACTAAAAAAGTGTGGTTATCACCACACTTTTATTGATTTATTTAGCAACTTCTTTTTTAACTGGTTTTTTCTCTGTATAGGCAAGTCCCGCAATTGAAGTAGAGATTAACAACACACAAACACCTAAGTAGTACCAAGCAACATATGTTTGCATGAATACAAGCGATTTAGTTAATGCTTTTAAGTTTGCTTTGCCAGCAAAGTTATTAAATGCTTTGAAAGCAAACGGTAGCATTGCAAACATAAAGACAAATAAAGTAAACGCCAATAGTGAACTATCTACTCTTGGTTTGCGGATAGCCGCAACTAAGAAGAACACAAACAAGCAACCAAGATAAACATTTAAGAGTTGAGGAAGAATTTTATTTGCGTTGGCAACTCCTTCAAAATAAAGAAGTTTTTTCATAGTTCCATTTGAATTAGCAAATAGTTTTGCATTAAATAGGCCAGAAAAAAATGGAGAAGTCGCGTTATTTGGAAAACCAGGTAAACCCATATGTAAGTTAATAGCTAAATAAAAAGCATCAATTGCAAACAACACGGTCAATAGACTAACTAAGACTTTTCCAGCAGTAGATTTACATAGTGATACTACAGTCAACCCTAAAATTAGTGAGAAAAACGGAAAAATTATTGAAAATAGAACACCCATGTCTAAATGAAGTGCTATAAACATTTTTTCTATACCTGGTGCGATTTTAATCAAACCAGGAACTGGTGAGTAAATTAAAAACACAGAAACTAGTAGTGTTGCCACTAAAAGTAAGGCAAACATAGTTTTTCTAAAAGCAACAGATTCTGACTTAGTTTTATTTTTTTGAGTTTTTTTATTGTAATTGTAGAAATCCTCGTCTACACGGGCATTTTTTTGTTGAAAAAAATAAGGTCTTTCTTTATACATATATCTCTCCTAAGAACATTTTTATTATATCACGAGCCTAGGAATCTCTATTTATCAAATATAAAATAGCGCCAATACACAAAACTCTGTCTTTAGTTTTTTTAAAAAATAGTATTAAAATCAAATTTAGACAAAAATCAACGAAATTATGCTATATTTTATACAAATTGCACGTTGGTGCGTTTGTATATTTCTAGTGCCTATTTTTAATCTTTTGAAATAGGTGGAATGTATTAACATCAACGGAAGGAAACGAAAGAGGTGAATTTATATGGCTGTTGTAACAGTTAAGCAATTATTAGAAGCAGGTGCCCACTTCGGACACACTACAAAAAGATGGAATCCGTTAATGAAACCATACATCTTTGGACGTAAAAACGGCATTTATGTATTGGATTTAAATAAAACAGCGGAGAAGTTAGAAGATGCTTACAAGGCTCTTTTACAAATAATTAAAGAAGGTGGACAAATTATTTTTGTCGGTACCAAAAAACAAGCGCAAGACGCTGTCAAGGAAGCGGCTGACCGCACAGGTCAATACTTTGTGGCAGAACGCTGGCTGGGCGGTACTTTAACTAACTTTAAAACAATTAAAAATAGAATCAAGTATCTAAATGAACTGATTGAAAAAAGAGAAGCAGGCGAGTTTGAACAACTTTCTAAAAAACAACAAGCAGAAAACGCGCACATTATTGCTAAACTTGAAAAAAACCTAGATGGAATTCGCACAATGAAAAGAGTGCCAGACGCTTTATTTGTAGTGGACCCTTCAAAAGAGTTCAACGCTGTGCGTGAGGCTAAAAAAGTTGGAATTCCTGTGTTTGCAATTGTTGATACTAACTCAGATCCACGTGGAATTGACTACGTAATTCCTGCAAATGACGACGCAACTCGT
>CAUUBG010000014.1:0-11687 GCA_963543345.1 uncultured Acholeplasmataceae bacterium
CAAATAGTCACGAAATAGTCTAGTAAGTAAAAAGGTTTTACCTACTCTTCGCATTCCGGAAATTATTTTAATAAGTCCATTTCCTTGTTTGGCTATCAATTTGTCTAAATATTTCTTTCTTTCAAACTCCATCGTTAACTCCTTTATCATATCGCTGTTTTTACAACAATATTTTACATGAAAAGCCTTTTTTAGTCAATTTCTTTTATAAATTAGGCGATATATCGCTTAATTTTAAATACTTTTTAGTGTTTTTCAATAAAATATATGTTTTTTTATTATAAAAATAGCGATATTGCTTCAAATAAAAATACCCTTTTAGGTTTCTCACCAAAAGGGCTAAATTTATCACCAGTTACAACTCAAGCTTATTTATTAGTTGCTGGGTTCTCTTTAACTGTTTTTAATTTAGACGTTTTTGCTTTAATTTTAGACTTTGTTTTTAAAAGTTTTTTGTTGGTTTCATTGTTTTTAGTTAAAACAGCAAAACCAATTTCTCTAATTAACTTACGCAGAGCCACTATTTCTATATAGGTTTTTCTGTTTTCACAAATCATTTCGCCATCTTTAAAAAAGCGACCTTGTTTATACTCAATTTTTTGATAAATTCGCTTAATTGTATTAAAGATATAAAAAGTTGGTTTAAAGATAGTGTTAAAATCGTAAATGCGTTCGACTAAATACTGTTCTGGCAAAAGTTTATCAAAATAACTGATTTTAATGTGTGCAGGGTCGTCAACAAACTCAAGTACTTCCATGACTTTCTTGTATTCCAGGCAAAACTTGTAAATATGCAAAATAAAGTCAAACTTATTAAAAATCTGGTCAAGGACAATTACTGGCAAGGTCTCCGCCTTTTTGGGTTCTCTTAAATACTTGGCAAAAAACTGTCCGTCTTTAATTAAAATTGGTTCATTTAACTCTGTAATTACTTTGGTGTTGGTTAGTTTCTGAATTTCCTCGCCACTTTCTTTACTTGAAATAAAGGTGTAGTCAAATGTGTATTTGCGTTTTAAAATGTGGGGAATAAAGTCCAAGGCTTTTTTAATTTGCATAGAATCTTGCGCACTTAAACTGCGCTTGGCCTTAAACTCATAGAAATGCAGATGTTTTTTTGCTTGATTTAAAGCAATTAAATCAAACTCACAAAGCGGGTATGTCAAAACACGACCATTGAAATCAAACTTATAAATGTAGTAAAAGGCGTTGTTCGAGATATTAAAGTTTTCAAATTGGTTTGCCGCAATATGCTTAGACTTATCAAAATGCGGCGTGATAAACCTAACTGCAGGGTCTTTATTTTCTTTAATTAACTCGCTAATACAAAAAACCTCATAAGCCTCACCACGAGCGGCGTTGTATGCCAGGTCTTGGTCTTGTTTAAGTGAATTTCTTTTAAGTGGTTTGAGAAACACTTGTTCTTTTGGTGGATTAGTTTTGCTTTTAGGATTTTTTTTCATTATTCAAGTCCTTTCAGCTCAGCGATGGCGTCTCTGAAGTTAATCGCACTTTCAAAGTCAAACTCAGCGGCAGCCTTTTCCATAAGTTTAGTTAACTCTTTAATTAACTCAGGCACGTCTTTGTCGGATTTTGCAATAAAGTCAATCGCAGGATTGACTTTTTGGCCAAACTCTATGTTTTCAATATTTTGTTTTTCGATAACTATTGGCGAAACTCCGTTTTCGCGGTTAAACCTAAGTTGAATTTCTCGGCGACGGTAAGTTTCGTCAATTGCTTCCTGCATTTGTTTAGTCACCTGGTCTGCGTACATTATAACTTTTGCTTCCTTGTTTCGACATGCTCGGCCAATTATTTGGATAAGTGAGTTTTTAGACCTAAAAAGTCCAGGAATGTCTGCGTCTAAAATTGCAACTAGACTAACTTCTGGAATGTCAAGTCCTTCTCTAAGTAAATTAATACCAACTAAAGCATCAAACTTACCTGCTCTTAAGTCCTTAATAATTTTTAAGCGCTCAATACTCTTTACTTTAGAGTGCAAGTAAGCGACTTTCAGTCCGTTTTCTTTAAAGTACTTAGTTAAAAGTTCGGCAGTATGGATTGTTAAGCAAGTCACTAAAGTTCGTTCATTTTTTTGAGCTCTTGACTTAATTTCTACAAACAAATCGTCAATTTGACCAAGTTTTTCTCTGACTTCAATTTCCGGGTCCACAATATAAGTCGGGCGAATAACTTGTTCAATTACCGGTAAATTGCGAGCCATTTCGTATTCTCCTGGAGTTGCAGACATATAAATAACTTTATCTAACTTAGAAGTAAACTCACTAAAATAAAGTGGGCGGTTGTCAAAAGTAGAAGGCAAGCGAAAACCGTATTCAACTAAATTAGCCTTGCGTGCTGAGTTGCCGGCAGACATGCCTTTAACTTGGGGCATAGTGATGTGAGACTCGTCTACTACCGTAATAAAGTCTGAGCCAAAAAATTCAAGTAAAGTAGAAGGAGTGGCATCAGGTTCCTTTAACTGCATATGGCGTTGGTAGTTTTCAATACCTGTGCAGGTACCAGTTAGTTCTATCATTTCAATATCGTAGTTAGTAATTTGCTGAAGACGTTGGGCTTCAAGTAGTTTATTTTGAAAATTAAGTTCAGCAAGTCTGCCTTCAAGTTCTGCCTTAATTCGTTCAATTGCCAAGCGTTGCTTAGCCTCGTTGACTAAGAAAAAAGTCGCAGGATAAATTGTGATAAACTCAATTCGTTTTTGTGGACGCAAGTTTAGCTTATCTACAAAGACAAGATCTGAAATTAAGTCATCTTCAAACTCCACGCGAATTGCCAAGTCGTGGGTATTTGCCGGATATATGTAGACCGTATCTCCTTTGACCTGAAAAGTTCCGCGTTTTTTGTCAAAGTCGTTTCTGGTGTATTTAATTTTAACTAATCTGGCAGTAAACTCAGCAATACTCATTTTGATGTTTTTACGCACAAACAGGGTTTGTGCCTTGAACTCCTCAAAATCACCAATGTCGTAAATTGCTGAAACCGAAGCCACAACTATCGTGTTTTTAGACTCCATTAGCGAAGATATAGTTTTGTTTCTAAGTTGATCAATATCGTCGTTGATTGCCGCGTCTTTAGCAATATAGGTATCAGTCGCTACATTGTAGGCCTCTGGTTGGTAGTAGTCGTAGTAAGAGATGTAGTACTCTACATTGTTTTTCGGAAAAATTTGTTTTAACTCAGAGTAAATTTGACCAGCTAAAGTTTTATTTGGCTCCAAAATTAGCGTGGGTTTGTCAAGGTTGGCAATAATATTGGCAATAGTAAAAGTTTTGCCGGTTCCAGTCGCCCCAAGCAAAATTTGTTCTTTAACTCCGGCTTGGAAGTTTTTAGTAATTTCTTTAATTGCGTTAACCTGATCGCCCTTGGGCGAAAGGTTAGAAATTAGTTTATAAATTTTAAGATACCAACCTTAAAATATTAAACAACTGTTCGTGGTCTCTTTTTTCATGTAATGCTTTCTCTAAAGTTGTATAAACTGCTTCTGAGTTTTTAAGACCCACAGCCAGGCCACCAACTAGGCCTGATTTTATAAGTTCAACCGCTTTAACGCCAAGTGAAGTTGCCAAAAAGCGGTCATATTGAGAAGGAGAACCTCCGCGTTGTACGTAGCCAAGTACTGTGGCTCTGGAGTTAAACCCAGTTTCTTTAGATATTTCATCAGCAAGCTCGTGTACATTTAGTAATTTTTCTGAAACCACTACGATTGCGTGCTTGCGATTTTGGCGTTTATACTCTTTAAACTTAGCCATTAAGTCAGCCTTGTCAAAAGGTTTGTCGTGAGTAATTACGTACTCAGCCCCTCCGCAAATCGCTGAGTAAATTGCGAGTTCCGAAGAACCTCTGCCCATAGTTTCAATAACTGAGCAGCGATGATGCGAAGAAGATGTGTCTCTTAGTTTATCAACTGCGTCCATAATGGTATTTAAGGCAGTTGAAAAACCGATAGTGCTGTCAGTTCCACCGAGGTCATTATCAATAGTTGCAGGAATACCGATTGTGTTGACACCCAGTTTAGACAAAGCCAGAGCTCCTTGGTAGGTTCCGTTTCCGCCGATTGTAATTAAGTAGTCAACTCCGGCTTTTTTTAAGTTGTTTTGAGCGATTTTTTGGACGTTTACTTCCGCAAATTCTTTAAGTCGGTTAGTTCCCAAAAAGGTTCCACCCATTTGCAAAAACCCACTAACATCAGTTGACTTTAGTTCAACAAAATCGTTTTCAACCAAACCAGCGTAACCGTTTCTAATACCTAGAACTTCAATTCCGGCCTGATCGGCTGTGCGAACAACCGCCCTGATTGCGGCGTTCATTCCTGGTGCGTCTCCACCTGAAGTTAAAATTGCTATTTTCATAAATTATCTCCTAAATAAGGCATAAAATGCCTCTTTTATTTTAACACGAAAGCCATGCTTTGCCTAAGTTTTGGGCTTTTTTGCTGAGTAAAAACTTAGGTAATTTAGGTAAAAAAGTAAGACAAAATAATATAAACTTTTCATTTTTAAAATCCTTTGAAACTACCTAGTAAGCCGATTATTGAAGTTTCAAAATCATCTGTTTTTTAAAGACTTTTAAACTTATATAGGTGTGTTATAATTCAATGAGAGGTAAAAACATGGCATTAAGAGGATCTGTATTAATCGGGCAATCTGGTGGACCTACCAGTGTTATCAATTCTTCACTTCTTGGAATATATGAAGAATGTGCAAAATACGAATTTATTGAAAATATTTACGGAGCTGAAAACGGGATAGTTGGCGCTATTAATGGTTGGCTGATTAACATTCGTGCTCAAGATAAACAACAACTTGAACTTCTAAAAAACACCCCAGCGTCTGCCTTGGGCAGTTGCAGATACAAACTAGATAAAGACCTACAACACCCAGACTATCAAAAAATCCTTGAGACTTTTGTAAAATACAACATTCGCTACTTTTTCTACATTGGTGGTAACGACTCAATGGACAGTGCTTACAAGATTTCTCAATACTTGCAAGCCAAGAAGTACGAATGCAGGGTAATTGGAATTCCTAAAACTATAGACAATGATTTGGATTTAACTGACCACACACCAGGCTACGGCTCTGCCGCTAAATACATAGCAACTACTATAATGGAATTAAAACAAGATGCCAATGTATATAGCACCCCTTCTATCAATATTGTAGAAATTATGGGAAGAAACGCAGGTTGGCTGACAGCCAGCGCTATGCTTGCCAAAAAGGCAGGACTAGGTCCTGATCTTTTCTATCTGCCTGAACAAACTTTTTCAATTCAAGAGTTTATCGCCGACGTTCAAAACGTATTAAAAAAACAACCACACGTTTTTGTGGTAGTTTCAGAAGGTATTAAAGACTCAGAAGGCAACTATATTGCTGAACTCTACAAACAAGCCACAAAAGATGCATTTGCTCACACTCAACTAGGTGGTGTTGCCCAAATTTTGGCAAACGAACTTAAAAAAGTTTGTGATGTTAAATCTAGAGCCATTGAACTTTCTACAATGCAGCGTTCAAGCGCTCACCTACAAAGTAAAACCGATGTGCAAGAGGCTTACAACTCAGGAGTGTTCGGAGCAACTGCGGCTATTATGGGACATTCTGATAAAATGATTGCAGTTAAACGTGTGCCTGGCCAGATTTATAAACTAGAATATGGTGTAGTCTCACTTTCTCGCATTAAAAACAGTGAAAAAAGAGTACCACTTGAGTGGATTAAAAAAGACCACACAGGTTTGACAGATGACTTCGTTGAATACGCCGAACCGCTAATTCAAGGTGAAATGAAAACACCTTTTGAAAACGGACTACCTAAATACTTTCAATTCAAAAAATAGATAATTATTACTATTTTTTAACTAATTTACATTTTAAAAACGAGGGCGACCTCGTTTTTTTAAAAATGTTTTTCAAGCACTTATAATAAACTAAAAAGGAGCGTGAGTAATTTGCGAAAACTAAAATCCTTTAATTTAATCATTTTAACTTTCCTTTCTTTCTTGCTTTTTGGCTTAGTTTTTTTAAAAACCACTGTCAAAGCCGAAGTTAAAGACATCAACTACTACAAAGTAGAGATAAGTAAAAAGACTTACCTTGAAAAACTAAATACCTTAAAAGAAAAAAACTTAATATTTAACTCAAATGAATCTATTGATAAATACAGTCAAACTACTAAGCTAAGCCCAGACCAAAAGGCTAAGTCCAAAGAAATTGAAAACAAAATGTTTGAACTTTTAGCAACAGAGGGGTTAACGGATACTGGTACTTTAGAACTTGACTTAGACGGTATGGAAATAGTAGATCGTGATAATAACCTAACTAAAATAGTCTACAGTTTTTTAAATAAACCTGAATACTTTTGGTTAACCGGTTCAATTAACAAACAAGTTTATACCGCAACTCAAAAAGTTAAAACTCTGAGACTTGAGTCTTATTTTCAAAACCAGGTAAGTTTCAAAAAAGCATTAGATGAGTTTTTAGCCTACTCAGAGTACTCAACCTGGCAAGAGGCTTACCAAGACCAAAATAAAGACGGAATAATTACCAGAGCAGAGATTGCCAAAAACTTACACGACTCAATACTTAATCGCAAACCTTACAACAAGGCTGCGGCTGAAAACCCAGCCTCAAGTGAGTTTAGTTTTAAAATTGCTCATAGCGCTTTTTCTGTGTTTTCCAAAGAAAACTTGCCAGTTTGCGACGGATACGCCAAGGCTTATGCCTATGTGCTAAATAAACTCGGAATTCCGACTTTAGTAGCAGGCGGCAATGCCAATGGTCCACATGCTTGGAATTATGTTTATTTAAATCAAAACTGGTACTTTACAGACCTGACTTGGGACCAAAATCTAGATGGTGGCGAGATTTTTCAAAAGTACTTTTTAAAAACTCAGCCAAGCAGTCACCAAAACTACACAGATAGTTTTGTAAGTAACTCAATTGTTTTTGAACCAAAAAAACCAAAACTTGCAGAGTTTGATTTTGGTGGACTAAAACAAGAAGATGTATCTAGTTTAACCAATGACGCACTTCCTCAGTTTGAACAAGGTGAGTTTACCGAAGGCTTGAACCCAGAGCAAGCAAATCAGTTAATTGAACTGATTTTAAAATATTTAAATATTAGTGGCGATAGACCGCTTTACTTAAACTGGCGTTTAAGTAAAGCAGGTGCCAATAAAAAACATATTGAAGGCTATGGTGAGTATCTACTGGAAATTGTAGCCGCTACTGAAACTAAAATAGCCAAAAAAACAATTAAGATTAAAACTACTTACCAAGGCACTACTTTAGTTAAAGTAAATACCCCAAGTGGACAAACAGAGATGAGCGCTGACCTTGGATCTAGACTTAACTTCTATCCAAGTAAAACTTATCAGGACAAAACTTTTGTAGGTTTTGACAAAGATGTGAGTAAAGTTACAAAAGACTTAAAAGAAGTTACGGCTAAATACGAAAAGAACCGCAGTTTAATTAACTTTTTAGTTAAAAGTAAAGATGGTTCTCTGCTTTACTCAGGTCAAATGCTAAAAGGTCAAAGTGTTTTAGATGCAATTAAAAACAACTTCTTAAAACCATTTTTCCCACATCTTTCACTTGGCTCTAAGTTTTCACATTTAGAGTTAAATGGCCAAGTTTTCAACGCTCGCACACCACTGCACCAAGACACAGAAGTAACCGCGGTATTCAGACACCAAGAGCCTAAAAGGACCCAAAAAGAAATAACTGTTGGCCAAGTTTTAAAGTACAACGAGTTTGAAAAAACAATTGCAGAAACTAAGTTAACCAACCCAAATGCATTATTTGACCTGCCTGATTTAACTAAATACGGTTGGGAACTAGATTTGATTAACTCAAATATCGTCCAAGTGGCAGGTAAGTTTAAATTAAAAGACCCTTATATATCTGCTCCAAAAATTTACTACAAACCTGTTTCCGACAGACTAAAAGAAATAACTCTAGACACAACTCAGCAACCTGCAAGTTTTAAGAACCCGGGTAGGTTTAAGTTTAAATATATTACCGCATTGGCATTTAACTCTAAATATCAGTTATTTGATTTAAATAACTTAAATCAGGACTGCAAACCTGGCTACTCACTAATTGAGTGGCAAATAAAAGGTTTAGGTGAAGGCTTTGACGTCAGTCAAAGCAAATACACAAGCGACCTTGAACTAATTCCAAAAGTTATCAAGGCTAAAGTTGAACTTCTCTATAAAGAAGGCGATAAAACTGTTAACTTTAATAAAGAAGGAGTCGCAAATGCTGCACAAATCGCTAAGTTAATCCCGCCGGTTGACAAAGACACTCTATTTGTAGGTTGGCTGGCTGAAGATAGGCACTTTATCTACACTGGCTACAATGTAGATAAAGACATCAAAGCCTATGCTCAGTTTATTTCAAAAAAAGAAATGATAGCAAAGTTAAATTGGGAAGTTTTTAAAAACGGGAAGTTTATTTTAAACTCAACTGAACTTAAAAACCAAGATTTCAGCAAAACTATTAGCTTAATTAAAAAGCGATTTCCAACTGTAGAGATTAAAAAAATCGTGCTTAACGGCCAAAAAGTTACTTTAACGCTAGGCTCAAATTACTCTCTGCACACAGTTAACTGGGAGTTTGATTTTGTCAAAGATCCGATAATCTACTGGGATTTCTTTAAAGATCCACTAATGTTTTTCAAAAAATTTCCAAAACAAGCCACAGTCATTGGTGGATTGACCTTGGCGCTGGCTGTATTTTCTTTAATAATCCTGGTATCAGTAATTAAAGTATTTAAAAAAAGTGTTAAAAATAAAGACTAAAAGGTTGTTTAAAGCAGTTTGAAAAAGAGCGTAAGTTGTTTTCAAACTGCTTTATTTTTGACTTAAAATGCCTTTTTTGGTATTATTTTTAAGGTACATTTAATTTCCGAGTTAGCCCTTTTTTAAAAAGTTAACTTAATTAAAAAAAGGAGATTCAATATTTTTTATGAAAACACTAATGGCAAACCCAAATAACTCAAAAAAATGGTATTTAGTTGACGCAAGCGGTAAAACTCTTGGTCGCCTGGCTACTTTCGTTGCTTCTATTTTGAAAGGAAAAGGCAAAGTTGACTATACACCTAACGTAGACTGCGGAGACTACGTAGTAATCGTAAACTCTGCAAAAATTCAATTGACTGGCAAAAAATGGACAGACAAAATTTATTATCACCACACTGACTATCCAGGTGGACTGAAAGCCATCGCTGCTCGTGATGTGCACGCAAAAGACCAAACTAAATTAGTTGAAAAAGCAATTCTTGGAATGCTTCCAAAAACTAGGTTAGGTCGCCAAATTGGCAAAAAACTTTTTGTCTATGCTGGTCAAGAGCACAGACACAGTGGCCAAAAACCAACTGTTTTGGAGGTTAAATAATTATGCAATTAGTACAATTTAGAGGAACTGGTCGTCGTAAAAACTCAGTTGCAAGAGTTATCTTAACTAAAGGTACAGGTAAGTTTTTAGTAAATGGTCGTGAGTTTAACAACTATATTGCCTCTGCGGCTGTTCGCCTTGACGTTATGCAACCACTGGCTTTAACTAACTTAGAAAGCCAATACGACGTTTCTGCAAATGTCAACGGTGGTGGAATTTCTGGTCAAGCCGGCGCAATTCGCTTAGGTATTACCAGAGCCTTACTTGAACTAAACCCTGAACTTAGACAAATTCTAAAACCAGCGGGACTAATTACGAGAGACCCACGCGTTAAAGAACGCAAAAAATACGGTCTTCGTAAAGCTCGCCGCGCACCTCAATTTTCAAAACGTTAGTTTTGAAAATTGAGTTTTTGTAAACCAACTACATACAACACACAACAAAAATGCCGATGGAAACATCGGCATTTTTTATTAGACATTATATCTGTAAGGATTATTGATTAGAACATTGATGCAGACATTCTTTTAAATAAAGAATTCCCAACCACATCCAAAATATAAAAATTTATAAAATTACGAATAATAAGCAAAACGTAAATTTAATTCAATTTAGTGATAGGCACCCTGTTTCCTATTGTAAAGGAAATAGGGTGCTATCAATACTTATATGATTTTGTTGTAAACAAAATTACTTCTTTTTTCAAATACTTTGGACAAACTAATTGTAGTCAGGTAATGTTTTAGCAATAAAGTCTACTTGCCTTAAAATAAAATAAACAATTGTTCCACATGAGAAAGCCATGCAGTGGGAAAATCTCTAAAACAAAAATGAAAGAGAGTGATTACGACAAACTGTCAATAGACTACCTAATGCAAACTACTACACCAAAAACGGCGTAGGTATCGCTGTCGTCCAGTAGTCCACCTCTGCGGATATAGCGCGCGCTTGGGTTAGAGCGAGGATACTGCGTACCGAGCCACCATTGCCATCTGTTGCGCCAGTGGTAATTGGCAATTAAACTATCAGGTTCTGCAAAACGATTTAAGTCAGCACCACGATAATCGCTAGTTTGATAACCCCCGAAATTACCTAAAATTGCTTTGGCATAGTCAGTAGAATCTCGTGCTAATTTGTCGTTTTGATTAATATCCAAAGCAGGTTTAACACTGAAATCTCCATCATCATATGTAGGCATATAAGTATTTACACCGATAATTTTTCCAATTTCTTCAACCATTGCTTTAAAAATAGAATACTCAGGTTTACCATTATCAGAGTAACCATTGTAATAAATGTTGAATAGCGAAAAGTCAATAATGTGTTTAGTAAACCAAGTCCTACGTTTAGGAATTTTTGCAAACTCAACATCTTCAAACTTATAGTATTTATCCTTATACTTTTCGTATCTATTGCCTAAGCTGTCTTTATAGTATTGGCGAGTGAAATTTAGTGTGTAGTTAACAGCCTTAGAATTGAATTTAAGTTCACGAACATCATCTCTCTCAAATTGTATTCCATCAGGACTATCAACCTCAGTTTGCGGGTATTTACCTGCTATTTTTTTAGGTTCTCCTACATAAACCTTGATTATATGATTTTTTGTAACTAATAAGTTTTTGATTTCTTCTTTGGTCTTTTGAACATTGTCTAGTTCTAACTTAACAATGCCAAGCTCATCTACTTCAAACTTACTTTCATCAATTTCGCCATGTTTTTCGCCATGTCTAAATGTTTTATTTGGAATAGTAGACGCGTGACCGTCAACAAGATAAGTCACTGTGTAAGTTTTACGGTTGATAGTAACGGTTACCTTGTTTTGATTTTCATCTACACTTACAGTCAAGTTATCCACACTGAATACTGGGTTTTCATACACAGTATTGTTTGGATTTGCGTAAGCAACTGTATGGTTCGTGCCAATTTTTTCGCTCTTAGTCTCAGTGTTTACGGTGTAACTACCATCTGTTTTTTGAGTTTTAACAGTATAGGTGATTACTCTGTTTTGAAGTTCAGTTTGAGCATATATTTTAATGTTTTCATTGCCTGCTATAAACTTAGACTGAATTTGACCGTTTTCACTTAAACTCCAACCTACAAAGTTATATGTGTCTTTTAAGTTAAACTCAGGTAAGGTAATTTTTCTGGTTTTTTTAACCAAGATAGTTTCTGCTGTTTTAAAACTGTCAATACCTTCAGTTTTTTCAAACTTAACACTTATTTCTTTTAACTTATAGTATTGGCGAACTTCAGTAGTATTGTCACCAGTTGTAAGTTGTG
>CAUUBG010000015.1:0-11548 GCA_963543345.1 uncultured Acholeplasmataceae bacterium
AATTTAAGCGAAACATTGTTTAGTTCATTAACTTTGTTTAAAATAACTTTCACTTCATTAAAGTAATGCGTGGTATATTCTTCAACTTTAGCCTTTAGATTTGCACCAGAAACCGCAAAAATACGGTAAAGTCCAGAGCCAATTGACTCAATTTGTGTAATCGCAAAGTCTTTGATTTCATTTGTATTTTTAACGTGAGTACCACCACATAGCTCAATTGAGTAGTTTTCCATTGAAACCATTCTAACTGTTTTGTCGTATTTTTCGCCAAACAAGGCGATTGCGCCGTGTTTTAAAGCAGTGTCGTAATCAGTGTATTCATACTTAACTTTTAGACCTTTTTTAATTTTATCTTTAACGATTTTTTCTGCTTTTAAAAGTTCTTCGTCTTTTGGAAAATTGTAGCAGTTAAAATCAAATCTTAAATAAGGTGCACAAACTTTTGAACCTCTTTGGTTAACGTATTCACCTAGCACATCTTTCAAGGCTCTGTGAATTAAGTGAGTTGCACTATGGTTATACATAGTAGGTGTGCGATGTGCTTCGTCTACCTGGCATTTAACAACTTCACCTTCTTTAAACTGAGATTCAACAATGTGTAGGTGTTGACCAAACGGCAGTTTAAGCATGCCTTTAACTTCCGCTTTTTCAATAGTTCCAAGGTCCGAAACTTGACCTCCGGTTTCTGCAAAAAAAGGAGTTTTATCAAGGACAATCCCTTCTTTAAAAACTTTAATTACCCTAGATTCAGACGATAAGTTTTCATATCCTATAAACTCAGATTTTTCACAAAACTCTAAAAACTCTTTGTTTTGTCCTTTCATTGACTGAAAGTTTTGGCGAGCAGAGCGAGAAAGTTCTTTCTGTTTTGCTAGATACTCATGAAAACCTTTTTCGTCAACTTCAACACCATTCTCATCGGCATATTCTTTTGTTAACTCAAACGGGAAGCCGTAGGTGTCGTATAACTTAAAAGCGCTTTCGCCAGAAATTGATTTTTTGATTTGAATAAGTTTAAAAAACTCTTTTTCACCGGCTTCAATAGTTTCTAAAAACTTCTCTTCTTCCTGTTTTAAAATGTTTTGAACAACTTCAACGCTATTTTTAAGGTCAGTGTAAAACTCGCCCATTGCCTCAATTACACTCGGAACTAACTTGTAAATAAAAGGTTTTTGCATACCAAGTCTACGCCCTGCTTTAACAGCACGACGAATTAGTCTTCTAAGCACGTATCCTCTGCCTTCATTTGAAACTATGGCTCCATCTGAAACTGCAAAAGTCACGGTTTTTAAGTGGTCAGCGATAATTTTAAACTCTTTTTGACCTACGTATTTGTGGTTGGTTTGTTTTTCAATTGCTCGCATAATTGGCGCAAACAAGTCAGTGTCGTAGTTTGTCTCTACATCTTGCATAATTGCACAAAGTCGCTCAAAACCAGCGCCAGTATCGATGTTTTTGTGCGGAAGCGGTTTGTAGTCTTTTCGTTTTTTGCCGGTTTCTGCGTTAAAAGAAGAAAAAACTATATTCCAAAGTTCAATATAACGAGCGGTTTCTAAGTCGTTTCTTAAAGCCACTTCTCCGCGTGGGTCGTATTTTTCTCCGCGGTCATAAATTATTTCGGTATTTGGCCCGCAAGGTCCTTCGCCAATTTCCCAAAAATTTGATTCAAGCGGCACTAATTTGTTTTCAGAAACACCTAAACTTAGCCAAATTTCTTTAGTTTCAAGGTCTTGAGGATAATAAGTAAAATAAAGTTTATTTAAGTCAAACCCAAACCATTTAGGTGAAGTCATTAACTCAAAAGCAAAAGCAATCGCTTCTTTTTTAAAGTAGTTGCCAATAGAAAAGTTACCAAGCATTTCAAAAAAGGTGTGGTGTCTCGCGGTTAGTCCCACGTTTTCAATATCGTTTGTACGGATACACTTTTGAGAACTAGTAATTCTTGGATATGGCGGCATCATTGTCCCGTCAAAGTATTGTTTAAGTGACGCTACACCTGAATTAATCCACAGTAAAGTCTTGTCGTTTTTCGGAATTAACGAAACTGAATTATATACATAGTGGTCTTTGGATTTAAAAAAATCCAGCCACATTTGTCTGATTTGATTTCCTGTTAGTTTTTTCATAATTTGATACCTTTTGTTAAACTTTTAGTTTAAATTTAGCGTTTTCACGTTTCAAATCGCGTTCTTTAATGGTTTGCCTTTTATCCCTTAAGTTTTTACCACGACACAGCCCAATTTCTACCTTTACCAGCGCCTGGCTGAAGTAGATTTTTAAAGGAATTAAAGTCAGTCCTTTTTCAAAAACTTTTTGCTTAATTTGAATAATTTCGGCTTTATGCAAAAGTAGTTTACGGCTGCTAATTTCTTTGTGTTGAAACTTAGCGAGGTTTTCTTGGACAAACCCAATTTTCATGTCGCGCAAGTAAAGTTCTAAATGTTTAGTAATATCGCAAAAAGCACCAGTCATTGTGACTTTACCGGCGCGAAGAGCCTTGACTTCAGAACCAGTTAAAACGATTCCTGCTTCGTAGGTTTTAATGATTTCAAAGTCAAAATATGCTTTTTTGTTGTTTGCGATAATCTTCATTTTTAACCTTATTTTGACAATTAAAAGCCCCTTTGTGCAAAAACAAAGGGCTTTTAACTTTCATTTTTATGAGTATTTAAATAATTAAACTAAAATTTATTTTTTTAGTTTAGGAAATGCAGCTAGTCCTGGATAAACCGCTTGGTCGCCAAGTAGTTCTTCAAGACGAATTAGTTGGTTGTATTTAGCAATACGGTCAGTTCTAGACATTGAACCTGTTTTAATTTGGCCTGCGTTTAGGGCAACTGCTAAATCTGCAATAAATGTATCTTCGGTTTCTCCACTACGGTGGCTAATTACTGTGGTGTAGCCAGAGCGTTTAGCAAGTTCAATAGTACGGTAAGTTTCGGTAATAGAACCAATTTGGTTAACTTTAACTAAAATAGAGTTAGCAACACCTTTTTCAATACCTTGAGCTAGGCGTTTTTCGTTAGTTACAAATAGGTCATCGCCGACTAATTGGATTTTGTCTCCAAGTTTTTCGGTTAGTTTTTTCCATCCAGCCCAGTCATCTTCAAATAAACCGTCTTCAATTGAAATAAGAGGGTATTTTTCAACTAGAGAAACATAGAAGTCAACTAGTTGATCAGAAGTCAATTCTTCACCAGTTGCTTTGAAAACATAGCGTTTTTTAGCCTCGTCGTAAAACTCAGAAGAAGCGGCGTCAATAGCTAAAAATACATCTTTACCTGGTTTGTAGCCAGCTTGTTTAATAGCCTCAACAATTAAGTCAAAAGCCGCAGCGTTTGACTCTAGGTTTGGAGCAAATCCACCTTCATCACCACCACCAGTTGCAAGACCTTTTTTCTTAAGTACTGCTTTTAGGTTGTGATAAACTTCAGCAGCACAAACGATTGCTTCTTTGAAAGTTTTAAAACCAGCAGGAATAATCATGAACTCTTGGAAATCAACGTTACTGTCAGCGTGTGCTCCACCGTTTAAGATGTTTAACATTGGCACTGGCAAAGTGTGGGCAAAGAAAGTTCCAAGGTATGAGTGCAAGTCTAGACCAAGAAAGTCAGCAGCAGCACGGCAAGTTGCCATGGAAACCGCTAAGATTGCGTTAGCACCAAGATTTGCTTTATTTGGAGTTCCATCTAAATCAAGCATCGCTTGGTCAATCGCCATTTGGTCAAGGCAAGATAGACCGATTAGTTCAGGTGCGATTTTTTCGTTAACGTTAGCAACAGCCTTTAACACACCTCTTCCAAGAAAACGTTTTTTATCTCCATCTCTAAGCTCAACTGCTTCGTGCGCACCAGTAGATGCACCAGATGGAACAAGAGCACGACCGAACGCTCCTGAATCTGTAGTTACTTCAACCTCTACAGTAGGGTTACCACGTGAATCTAGAACTTCACGTGCATGAACAGCAATAATATAAGGCATATTTTTCCTCCGTAATACTTATATATTATATAACATTATATGCAAATAAAAAACACATTAAATAGATTTTTGTAATTTACGCAGTTTATTTTAATTAAACTTTTTGAAATTACTTATATTTATGTTTAATACCATTTTTAATACACTAATTCGTGAAAATACATGCCTAAAAATATCACGCAATAACTTTTATGGCTAAATTATTTTATGCAAAATCTGCGTTGTATTTGTTCGATAACAAAAATTCCCGTAGTTTATTTTAATTAAACTAAATGCATTTATATTAAAGAAGTTTAAAGCAAACTTAAGACAAAATTTGTACCAAATTATTTATCAATGTGTTTCGCTTATGCTTAGCATATTTAAAACAAAACTAAACCAAAAAATGCAAACTGTTTTTATTTTTTTTGAGTGCTTTACCTAGGAGTTCACCAAGATTGTTTTTACACTTAATTTTAATTTATCTAATTTAAGAAGTGCCTTAGAATTAAAAAAATACAATTTTAAACACAGACATTTTTAAATTCTGATTTCCACAGTTTGTGCAATTTAAAAAAATAAATTAGAAATTATTACAAAGTGTCGTTTTTAAAATAATCATTAACCTACACATGCTCAGTTGAAGCGACTATTTTAAATCATTTTTACCCACTTGCAAAAAGGAGAACCACATTAGCGCTCTGCATAATTACGAAAATGAAAATGAAGTTTATAAGTGTTAGTGAAACTTAAAATAACTTTACATTTTAGATGTCCTGTTTGCTTTTAGTAAATAAAACTTAAAATCTACATAGTTTAGTTTAAATAAACAAAATAGTTTTAAATACAAAAAAGTTTAAAATAAAAATTGAAGAGTATTTTCGGATTTAATTTGAAGTTATTGTAAATAAAACCGTATAAAGCATAGACATAAAAAAACCTGTTTGATTGGTATAGGCTGCAGAAGACTGCGACAATATTTGTAATTTCTATATCTGAAAATTATTTACAAATTCTTGCATTAGTTTATCTTCGTTTGTTGCCTCCTTTTTAAATAATTCACTATTTATATTTTAAGAAAATAACAGGAATGTAAAATAACTAAAGTTAAAAAAACTAAAAAAGTTTAACAGTGTTTTTATATTATCCACAGAAATAAAAAAGTTTACTAAATTTTTTATTACGAAAACTACAAAAAAAGTTTAATGACTTATGAATTGGAACACGGAAAAGATATTTTAATGAGTTTAATATATTTAAACTAATTAAATAAGTTTTAAATTAGTTTAAATGTAATAAGTACACTGAAATATTTCTAAATTTTTCTTCAAACGAAAAGTCACAACATCTCAGAAAGTATGAGTTTTTCGCTAGTTATTATGAGTTTAATAAAACTAAACTTTTTTAATATTTTTTAGTTATTTATAAAAAGACTCGATACCTTTGTCTTAATAGAAAAACGTTGCACTAAAAACACAACAACATAAAAAAACAAAAATTTAAAAATAAGCCTAATTATTTCTAAGAGAAGAAGTAGTTTAGTTAGTTTAGTTTTACTAATATTTTATTTGTAAATTACATAAAAGTTTAATTGTTGATTAAGTTGCTAACTCACGAGTTTTGGCAAAAAGTTAACAAAATTCACGGTCATTTCATCAATTCTGTGAATTTAATTTCGTTAAAACTCGTTTTGCGTTTTTTTCATATTCATTTTTCAAATGTGAATATAAAAAAGAGAGAAGTAATTAAGTATAGCTACTTTTATACACCTTATTTTTAATTTTAGCGTGAATGCTTAGTTTATTTCTTTTTTTGTTATTTTTTTATTTGTTCCTATAATATATATTATGTAAACCAAAATATAGCAAGTTAGTGGAGCGGACAAGTTAAAATGTGTGGGAATGTGGATTACTATTCACTATCGGAATTTTTGTAATTTAGAGGTAAAAAACAAAAATTTTAGTGAAAAATTGACCAGAGTTAACAATTTGAAAAAATAGTAAAAAAGCACTGAATTAAAATTTCTGTGCACTACGTTCAAATATTAACACTATTTAAATATTATTAAACTTTTTTACATTTTTTAATAAAAACATAAATATACTAAACTATTTAGTGACGCTTTTTGAGCAATTATTACTACCTTTTGTGGGTTATTACTCATTATATTTTGTTTTAGAGCGTCTTAAAAAAACATATTTTTATCTGTTTAATACAAAACATAAATAGTCGTTAATAAACTTTTATAAACTGAGTAATGTGATTAGGGAATTTACTTGTATAAAAATAACCAGGCTGTAGTCTTTTTAGATTTATATTTCTTCACTACCGGTAAGAAAATGATTTAATATTTATTTTAAAAATAAATTATATTTTTAATAAAAGTTTAATTATATTAAACCAATAAGAAAATGAAATTTTAAGCTTTTACGCACAGACTGCAACACTGAATTTAAAACTAGCACGAAAATAAAAAAAGTTTAACTGTGTTGCAGATAATCTCTCTACAAAATTAAGTTAAACTTTTTTTGTTTTTTATTATTAAGTTTACAAAAACTAAATTAAGACTTTTCTGAATTATTAAGTTTTGGTCTAGTTTTATTGTACTTTTCTCGCTTATATTTATCTGAAATGTTTGTGTAAATCTGTGTTTTTTGGATGCTTTCGTGACCTATGATTTTTTGTAGAACCCTTAAATCACAACCGCTTTCAAGTAAGTGTGTAGCAAAAGAATGCCTGAAAGTGTGTGGTGAAACATTATCAATTTCGTTGTCTTCAGCGATGGTTTTAACTATCTTAAAAAACCCTTGACGAGTTATTCTCGCGCCATTTCTGCTTACAAACAAAGCAGGTAAAGTGCGTTCTTTTAAGATGATATTGCGGGCATCTTTAATGTAGGTTTTAAGTGCTTCTACTGCTTTTTTAGTTAACGGTACAGTTCTTTCTTTGCTGCCTTTTCCTTCAACAATTAAAAATCCTTCGTTTAAATGCAGCGACTTTAAGTCAAGTCCAATCAACTCAGAAACACGAAGACCAGAGCCATATAACACTAAAAACATCGCTAAGTTGCGTACATTGTATACTGTTTTTAAATCAATTGAATCTATCATTTTACTAGTTTGCTCTGCGTTGATTGTGCGAATTACTTTCTCTTTCTCTTTAATATTTTTAATTTCTTGCGCTGGATTTTCTTTAGTCAAACCATCCATTTCAAGAAAAGCATGAAAGGTTTTAATTGCCGAAATTTTACGGTTAGTTGTTCTACTGTCATATTTTTTCTGCAAAGTTCTAATGTAGTTTTTAATTAGTTTAGGACTGATTTGATCAGGCCTTTGAATTTCTTTGTGGTATTTTGCATAGAAATCAAAGTACTGTTGAATGTCAACTTTGTAGGCATTTTGAGTAGTTTTGGCCAATGATTTTTCGTTTTTTAAATATAAAATAAATTCATTAATTAAAAACGGTTTCATACAAACTCCTGCATAATTTGGTTCTCTAAATAAATATATTTAAATGGTATGTAAAGTCTACCTTTGGTGTATCTCAACATTTTTCTTGCGAGTAACTTTTTAACTATTGGGAAATATTTAAGTAAATCTATGTTGTATTTTTTCTTAAAATATTTAAGATTTACACCGCTAGTTTTGCGAAGTCCGAGCACTATTGCCGTTGAGATTAACTCATGTTCACTTTGTTTTACTTCAGTTTTTCCAGGTCCTTTGTTAATGTAGGCGTGCATAATTGCGGTGTTATTTATGCGCGTTCCAGCTGTGTATCCGCTGGCTGCAAGTCCAGCGCCGATGTATTCTGAGTCTTTCCAGTAGATTAAGTTATGCTGAGATTGGTACTTTGACCTTGCATAATTTGAAGTTTCGTATTGTGAAAAGTGGTGTTTCTTTAGTGTTTTTTTAATGAAGTTATACTGCTTTAAACACGCTTCTTCTGCTAAAGTTGTCTCTATACCTTGCTTTTCTAAGAACGCTAAAAAGGTGTTTTGCTCTAAAATCAAGGCGTAATACGATATATGTTTAGGGTTAAACTTTATTGCTATTTCTAAGTCTTTTTTTAGTATTTCTAAACTCTGATTTTTTATACCATACATTAAATCAAAAGAAATATTTTGAATTCCGACTTTTTTAAGTAGTCTAACAGAGCTCTTAACATCCTCAATTGTGTGGTTGCGTTTTAAGAATTTTATGGTCTCGGGGTCAAAACTCTGCACGCCTAAAGACACACGGTTTACCCCGTATTGTTTAAATGATTTAACTTGTGCTTGAGTAATTAGTTCAGGATTACACTCAATTGTATACTCTTTAACGCCTTTAAACTTTTTTAAGGTTTTTAACAATAAGTTTAAATTTTCTAAACTCAGATTATTTGGAGTCCCGCCACCAATAAAGATAGTGTCAAAATATGGGTTGTCTAAATACACAGTATTTAACTCTTCTATTAAACTTTTGATGTATCCATCTTCTTCTGCCTTGTCTTTAGTTTGTTTCTTGACAAAGTCACAATACGAACAAATTAAATGACAAAAAGGGATGTGTACGTAAAGCCCACGCACTAATCATCCCCTTGTTTTAAGATAGCCAAAAAGGCCTCTTGTGGTACTGAAACACGACCGATTTGTTTCATTTTCTTTTTACCTTCTTTTTGTTTTTGAAGGAGTTTCATCTTACGAGAAATATCACCGCCATAGCATTTAGCCAGCACGTCTTTACGCATTGCTTTAATTGTTGATCTTGCAATGATTCGGTTGCCAATTGCCGCTTGCACGGGAATTTCAAACATTTGTCTTGGAATTAAATCCTTCATTTTCTCAGTCAAGGCACGGCCTCTGGACTCAGCAAAATCTTTGTGCACAATTGTTGCCAGAGCATCAATTTGTTCACCATTTAACAAGATATTTAACTTAACTAAGTTAGAGCGAACATACTCATCCATATCGTAGTCAAACGACGCATAACCTTTAGTTTGTGATTTTAGTTTGTCAAAAAAGTTATAAACGATTTCTGAAAGTGGCAGTTTATAAATGATGTTCACGCGGTTTTTATCTAAGTAATTCATTGAAACAAAAACCCCACGTTTAGCCTGACAAATTTCCATAACACTGCCGACGTATTCAGATGGAGTCATAATAGAGGCTTTCACAAAAGGCTCTAAAATATAGGAAATTTGCTGTGGTTCTGGCAGTTCACACGGGTTTTGAATTTGAATAACATTGCCATTTGTTAAATGAACTGTGTAAATAACTGACGGAGCAGTGGCAATGATGTCAATATTAAACTCGCGGCGAATTCGCTCTTGAATAATTTCTAAGTGAAGCAGTCCTAGGAAGCCTGTTCTAAAACCGAAACCAAGTGCTTTAGAAGTCTCCATTTCGTAAGTTAAAGCAGCGTCGTTTAGTTTTAATTTCTCAAGGGCTTCTTTTAATTGAGCGTAATTTTTATTTTCAACTGGATAAATACCTGAGAAAACCACTGGGTTTAATTTCTTATATCCTGGCAGAGGTTCGGTTGCTTGATTTTCAAAAAAAGTAATGGTATCTCCGACTTGAATATCTTGAATTGACTTAATTTGGGCGTAGATAAATCCAACTTCTCCGGCTGTAAGTATCTCAGTTTCTCGCATTTCAGGAGTATATACACCAACGCTAACTACTTCTGCTTTGTATTTAGACTGCATAAAGTAAATGGTGTCACCTTTTTTAACAGTCCCTTCAACTACCCTAATTAAAGGAATTACTCCCTTGTAGGCGTCATAGTATGAGTCAAAAACTAAGGCTCTCAAAGTATCGCTTGATTTTTTTGGTTTAGGCGCAGGTACTTTTTTGACAACCGCTTCCAGAATTTCTTTAATACCAATTCCGTTTTTAGCAGAACACAACACAACTTCACTTCTATCAATGCCAATAATTTCTTCAATTTCTTTTAAAACTTTTTCAACATCTGCCGTTGGCAGGTCTATTTTGTTGATAACCGGAATAATTTCTAGGTCATTGTCAAGGGCAATATATAGGTTTGCAAGAGTTTGCGCTTGAATTCCTTGTTGGGCGTCAATTACTAAAATTGCGCCTTCACAAGCCTGCAGAGAACGAGAAACTTCATAGGTAAAGTCCACGTGGCCTGGGGTGTCAATTAAGTGCATTTTATAAACTTCTCCGTCTTCGGCTTGATAGTGAATTTGCACGGCGTTTAACTTAATGGTAATTCCGCGTTCGCGCTCAAGTTCCATACTATCTAGGTATTGAGCCTTCATTTCGCGGTTAGAAACGGCGTTAGTCAACTCCAAAATACGGTCAGCCAATGTAGACTTACCGTGGTCAATGTGAGCAATTATAGAGAAGTTACGAATTTTGTTCATCTAGATTTAAAACCTTTTTAATTAAGACTCTTTTAATGACGTTTTTTTCAATATATAGTGGACGGAACTCAAAGTTTTTATAAGTCACGCAAATTTTTTCACCAACTTTAGGCAGGTGTCCGATTTGCTCGGTAATAAAACCGTTTACAGTGTTAGACTCCGCTTCAAACTCAATGTCTAGTTTTTCAGACAAAATATCTAGTTCAAAGAACCCATCTACTTCAAAAGTAGTTGAGTTAATTTCTTTAAACTCAGCCTCTGGACTGTCAAACTCATCGTTAATTTCGCCAACTATTTCTTCAATTAAGTCCTCAATTGTAAGTAGACCAGCAACTCCGCCGTATTCGTCTAAAACAACTGCAATGTGGACTTTATTTTTTTTCATATGCACAAAAATATCGTTAATTTTAGAGGTAGACGAGACAAAAAATGGTTTTCTAACAGACTTACCTAAATTAAACTCACTTGGCTCAATTGCGTATTTTAAGATATCTTTGATGTGAATTGTACCAATAATATTGTCAATGGTTTCTTTGTACACAGGATATCTGGTGTATTGAGATTCATTAATTTTAGTTAAGATTTCTGAGTAAGTTGCAGTGATTTCTATAGCGTCAATTTCAGTGCGGTGGGTCATGATTTCAGAAACCTTAGTGTCGTCAAACTCAAAAATATTTTCAATTAGTTTGTTTTCTTCAACATCAATTTCTCCGCTTTCTGTGGCATTTGATGCCATTAAAATGATGTCGTCTTCCGTAACTTCTTTAATTTCATCCCCTTTTTTAACACCAAAAATACGAGCAAAAAAGGTAGTTGCAACCATGAGTAGCCAAACAAACGGGAACAGTATAAACATAAGTACTCTGATGATCGGAGTGCAATTTAAAGATATTTTTTCGCTCCACTTCATTCCGATTCTTTTAGCAACAAGTTCACCAAAAATTATTTGAAAGTAAAGCAAAAATACGGTTAGTCCAATAGTAACTAACACGGAATACAACACATAGTTATTTGAATTTGTGTCAACTTTAAAAATACGAATTAAGGCGTCTTGTGACAGTTTAGAGCCAATAATACCGTTAATAAATGCGATTAAAGTGTTTAAAACCTGAATGGTAGCTAAAACATAGTTCGGATTTTTAATCAAATTTAGTGTTTTTTTGGCTTTTTTCTTTAGTTTTGGGTTATCAGAATCTGTAAGTTCATCAATTCTAATGTGGTTTAC
>CAUUBG010000016.1:0-11039 GCA_963543345.1 uncultured Acholeplasmataceae bacterium
TTAAATGGTCTGAAATGCCTGAAAATGCAGAAAAAGACATCACTATTTCTGAAGTTAAAACAGTCCACACTTACTCAATTACTTATCAAGGACTAGAAGACGCACAAAACTCACCTGACAATCAGTCAACTTATACAGTTGAAAACAAAGTAGAGTTCAAACCTGCATTTAAAGAAAAACATAACTTCAAAAGATGGATTGATACAGAAACTAATGAAGAAATCAAATCTACCGATGGTAAGTTTAAAGACTTAACTTTAAGAGCAGAATTTGAAGAATCTAACTTTACTGCAAAACTTGAAGTTGTAAACCAAAATACTGTAACCTTAACTTTCACAGAAGATGCTGAACTTGAGGCTGCTATCGCTGACCCTAAATCAGTATTAGAAGGTCTAGACATCCCAGGCGCTTTTGATTTAAGCAAGATTAAGATAACTTACGCAAACAAAGTAATGACTATTACTTTTGAAGAAGGATTTGTCAAAGCCGACTACGTTAAGAGACTTTCATACACAGAAGGCGACGGATCTGGTGTAATTTACTCAAGATTCATGATTAAAGCAGCAAACATTAAAAACGCCGCAATGATGACCTTACCTGAAGTTCCTGCATTCTACTTAAAATCATCTGTACTTGAAGGCGACGCACCTAAATGGGACAAAGTTCCTGTAAACACTGCGCTTTCTCAAGAACAAAAAGACAAAGAAGCACAACCTAATCCGCTTAAACACGAACTTACTTTAAAATACAACACCAAAGCACATGGTCCACAAGAAGAGAAAAATGAGTTTATCCACAACAGCAAAATTACCGATGAACTACTTACTCCAAAAGACATGCCAGGCTACCGTTTTGTTGGTTGGTATAAAGAAGACACCTTTACAACTAAAGTAGAAGCAAAAGACTTAACCGATACTAAAGCCGCAATTACTCTGCACGCTAAATTTGAGTTAATAACTTTTAAAATTGAGTATGTTATTAACTCAAAAATCGGCCAAATTGCTAATACCAACCCAACTACCTACACTGTAGAAAGTGAAGAAATTACCTTCGCTGCACTTGCAAACGGCAAAGGATATACCTTTAAAGGTTGGGATATTGCTAAAATTGAAAAAGGTTCAGTCGGCGACAAGGTAATTACTGCAAACATTGAAATTACTAAATACAAGGCTTACTTAGACGGCGCTTCTATGTCTAGATTTTCATATAATTCTGCTAAATCTGCTTTAAGCGATGCTAAAGAAGAAAACGGTGAATACTTCGTTGAATTTAACTACTTTGATGGTCTTGAATTAAAAACAGTTTTAGATATACGCGAAGGCTATACATTTGAACATTGGAGTTTAACTAAACGAAACACTGCTGAGCCTTACACTAAAATTGAAAACAATAAAATTGGTGCTAACCAAATCGACTACGACATTAACTTAACAATTAGCCAAAAAGAAAGTTATTTGGGCTTTGGAGACTTACACACGAAAGCAGGTTCATTCCTTGCTAAAGTTACACAAATTTCAGACATTGAAGAGAAGCCGGGTGCTGAAGGTCAAAAAGGTGAGTTTGTCAACCTTGCTCTAGTCGATAAAACTGGTAAATACTTAGTAGTACTTGTAATGAAGGATTTTGCTGCTAAGATTGGTGACATAGTTATTCTTGATTTTATGAAAGACATCTTTAAACAAACTACTTATCAACATATTGAAATTCACGGTTTTGAGGGAAAAGACTATGTATATTATGAAAACTCAGATATCCGTAAATACACAGGTACTGAGTCTATAGATCCAGTTGCTGCAACTCAAGTTGCTGATCTAAATGCTCTTTGGGATGTAGAAACTGGTACTTTGGTTTCAATTAACAGCCAAGTAATTAAAAAAATTGGTAAAAAATATTATCTTCAAATTGACAGTAGAAAAAAGATTGAACTAGTTGTATTAAATGATGCAGCTAAGGCTTTCCTTGCAGATGGCAAGGCTGTTAATATCAAAGACGCGGTCTACAGATATTTTGGCTCAAAACGTGGTTTGTTTATCTTAAGTCAAACTGGGCTTACACTAGACGCTGAGTTTGAGAAAAACCAAACTCGTGATAAAGTAAAATCTGAGTTGAAAGCATTCTTTGATTTAAAAAGTGAACTTCGTTCAAGAGATGAAGTTAAGTTACCTCAAGAACTACACGGCCAAAAATTAACTTGGACTTATACTCCTGCCGACATTTTAGACGGAGACGGCAAAGTTAAAACTGACCAAAGTCTTGATGGCACCAAAGTTAAGTTTACAGCGACAGTTTCAGAAGGTATTTTGAAAGACGAAGTTTTTGAATACGAAGTTACTTATAAATACTTAAAAGAAGGTGAAGTAAATCCAGAAAAAACAGCAACTTTTGAGTTTAAAGGTGATGAACTTAAAGAAAGTAATGTAAATGGTATTCCTGCAAGTCTTGTTAAAAAAGGTAAATACTACAAAGATGCGAAAGGTATAAAACTTGCTTCAACCAAAGCAAATGGTATCGTTGAACTTACTTTTGCTGGCTACAAAGTTAAATCAATTACTGTGGTTTTCGGAAGTACAAACGCTAAACCTGGATTTGGTAATGTAAACGGTAACCAAATTGAAGGTGAAGGTAAAGGTAAAGATATTACAAAAACCTTCGCATTCGTGGATGCTGTTGAAAAGATTGTGATTACCGCAGATAAACCGCTTTACATTAGTTCATTTACTGTAGTTGTTGTACCTGCTTAATCTAGATTAAATTACTAACTAAAGAAATAAACCCCTTATCGAATTGATAAGGGGTTTATTTTGCTTAATTTCTATTTTTCTAGAAAATCACTACCTTTAAAGCATTCAGGTTCTAATTTCTCCATTTCTGGAAAATTTAGTTTTTCTGCCCAAAAGTAGCCAACTATCGCCACAGTATTTGAAAGATTTAGCGAGCGGACATGTCTAGACATTGGAATTCTAAAGCATTTATCTAAATTGTTTTTTAAAATTTCTTTATCAATCCCTGTAGTTTCTTTACCAAACATCAAGTAAACTGGTTTATCTGACTTAAAGCGAAGGTCTGTGTAGCACTGTTTTGCGTAGCGAGAAAGATAGTAAATTTGCGTTGGGTTATTTCGTTTTAAAAAATTGCCGTAGTCTAGGTAAAAAGTAACACGGCTAAACTGACGGTAGTCAAGTGCAGCTCTTCGCATTCTTGCATCGTTTATGTCAAACCCAGTTGGCTCAATGATATGCAGATGCGCGTTTAAAGCCACACAAGTTCGCATAATATTTCCAACATTTTCAGGAATTAGTGGTTCAAATAACACTATGTTAAGCATCGCGACCTGCCTTGTTTAGAAGTTCTGTTTGCAGGTCTTTTAAGGATACTGTGATATCTACATAAAAAGGATGTGGGTTGCTTAATCTTAGAACCTCTGACCAAACTTCTTTAAATTGAGCGCCTAGTCTTTTTCTTGCTTTTCTAAGCGTGTCTTTAACTAAAATTTCACCATCTTTAAAAACCAGTGCGCGCGCAGGTATTAACTTACAATCCTTTAAACTTAATTTAGTCTGTAGGTCAGACAGTGCATATACTGATGTATCTTGTTCTAGATTTTCACCTTTTAAAGCAATTAAATCACCAATTGCTTTATCTTCTTTATAAATTCTAAAAACTTCTTTTACTCCAGGAAGGGTAGTTTTTTCAGCAGTTGCAGAAACTTTAATCTTAGGAACTACCACTCCGTTTTCCACGGTAGCAGCTAGTTTATAGACAGCACCAAGCACGGGTTGTGAACTTGCGGTAATCAGTCTTTCACCAACTCCAAACAAATCTACCTTTGCACCTTGATTGGTAAGTAAATCAGTAATAATGTATTCATCTAGCGAGTTGGTTGCGCAAATTTTGACAAAACTCATGCCAGCACTATCTAATTCTTTTCTGATTTGTTTAGAAAGATAAGCAATATCTCCGCTGTCTATTCTAACTGACTGGACTTTTAGTCCTTGCTTGTCTAAAACTTCTTTTTGAAGTTTAATGACATTTGCAATACCAGAGCCTAAAGTTGAGTAAGTGTCAATTAGCAAACTAATGTTTGCAGGGTTATGTTTAGCCCAAGTGAAAAATGCTGTGTATTCATCGCCAAAGGCTTGAACATAGGAATGCGCCATAGTACCAACTACCGGTATTATGTTGTCTTTACCTGCCAAAACATTGGAAGTTGCCATGACTCCGGCTAAGTAAGCCGCACGCGCTCCTTTAATTGCTGCACTGCTTGAATGCGCGCGTCTGGTGCCAAACTCAAAAACCGCGCGGCCTTTTGCGGCTTTCACAATTCTGGCAGCCTTGGTCGCTATTAAAGTTTCAAAGTTAATTGAGTTTAAAATAAAGGCTTCAACTAACTGACACTCAACTAAGGTGCCTTTTATTGTCATAATAGGCTCTTTGGCAAATACTAAACTACCTTCTAAAAAAGAATAAACTTCGCCTCTAAACTTAAATTCTTTTAAATACGCCAAAAATTCGGGTGCAAAAATTCCAAGGCTGGCTAAGTATTTTAGTTCGTCAGCTTTAAAGCAGACTTGCTTTAAAAACTTTAGCGTAGTTTCAAGTCCTGAAAACACAGCGTATCCTCCGTTTTCTGGCATATTTCTAAAAAACACGTCAAAATACACAATCTCTTCGTGTTTATTTGCTAAAAAATAAGAATTTGCCATAGTTAGCGCATAAAGATCGCAAAACAATCCACTTTTCATACACCCTACTTTATTTTAAATTCAATTAAAAAATTTAAATATGTACTTAAAGTATAGCACTTAAAAACCTAGTTTTCTTGCATATTTATGTAAAAACTTTTGGCGAAACTTGATATAATTATTGATGAGCAAAGGCGGTTTCAAATGAGTATTTTTAAAAAAATTTTTATCTTATTTATATCCATTATCTCTATATTTTCTCTATACGCTTGTAAAATTCAAATTGAAACTTTAAAAGATGTGTTAATTGAAAACACTAAGTATGAGTTTACAAAACCAGACAAAGACCGTCTAAAAATCTCTAAACCCTTTAAAATTAAAAACTCAATTTTAGAAGAAGGTAAATATCAAGGTAAATCAATTTCCGTAATTTACCAGCTAAAAGACAAAACAAACGAAAAGTATTTCCAAATCGTTGGCAACCGCGTCAATGTTTTGCAGCCAGATGATGGCAGAGACCGAATTATTTCAATTGTTGCAAAAATCACTTTTGACAACACAAACTCATTTGAATACGAACTACGTTTCAAAGTTCTGCCTGTGCAAGGTGATTTCTACACTATCTCGCTACCTGCAGAAGTTAAAATTACAACACCTGGTATCAATCCAAACCAAGTTAGACAAAATACCGTAGTTGAATTTGAAGTCAATGTACCAGAAGGTAAAGAAGTATCTACATTTAAAATCAACGGAAGCGACTGGACAGATGCTTTAATTGACAACAAATTAAGATATACAGTTGCTGAAAACATTACTATTTCAGTTGAGTTTAAAGAAAACACCACTGTCCCTGAGGAAACTGAATACGAAGTTGTATATGATAGCACTAATTTAACTTTAAAATCAGGAGAACTCACTGCTGAAAACAAAGCACAAAAGGATGCTGAACTTGAGTTTGAAATTAAACAAATTCCCGGTAAAACTTTTAAAAACCTAATTATTAACGAAGAAGATAAAACTAACTTAGTTCACGGAAATAAGTTTACAATAAAAATAAATAAAAAAACTACTTTACAAGTAATTTACAAAACTAACGGCTCTGACCCTGAAACAGAAGATTATTCAGTTAACTACAACAGTGCACACCTAAATTTAATCGAAGGAACAATTAGTGCCAACAACAAGGCTAAAAAAGGTGAAATGCTTGAGTTTGAAATTAAACAAATTCCTGGTAAAACTTTTAAAAAATTAAACATTAACAGTCAAGACAGAACTGATTTAGTTAAAAATAACATATTTAGAGTTGCTGTATACCGAGCGGTTAATATTGAAGTTGAATATAAAGATGCACATACTTACGACGTTAACTTCCAAAACTCTGAACTAAGCCTACTAAGTGGTGGACTATACAACAACAAAGCAAATAAAGATGCAGTACTTAAGTTTGCTGTTAAAAGTAAGCCAAACTACCGTGTTAAATCATTGTTAATAAACGGTCAAGACAGAACTGCTTTAATTAACGAAGACAACACTTTTGAAATTCAAGTTAAAGGTAACTTGACCTTAGAAGTTAAATACGAAAAATACACCGACCCTGAGGCAAAACACGACGGCTTTAGACGAGCAAACACCGCTATTCTTTCAGAAAATGCAAAAAAATACTATCAAGGAATTAACTTTAACACTGAAAACCCTGCTGAACTTCTAAAACAGCTTAGAGAACTGACTGTACGTAAACACACCAATGTTGTTAACTACAAATACGCAAAAAAACTTGGTGAAATTGATAAACTAGATAATGGGAAGGCTTGGTCAATTTACGACAATATAGAATATTCAACTGCCTGGGGAAGCGGTGGCAAACCTTGGAATCGTGAACATGTTTGGCCAAACAGTTATATGGGAGTTAAAGAACATTCTAAAGACACTAGTAAAGGCATAGATTCAGATTTACATAATTTACGTGTTTTGACAACAACTTTAAACTCAAAAAGAAACAACTCATACTACAAAGACGGAAGTGGCGAAGGAGATGGTAACGCTACTTGGTTTTATCCAGGTGATGACCATATTGGTGATGTTTCTAGAATTATTGCCTACATGTTAACCCGCTACGATTGGCTAAAAGTTACTACCATGAAACCAGGTGAAAATGCATATGGCGAAAAAAAAGAAAATGCCAAAATGGGTGATGTTAGAAACTTTATTAAATTCCACACTAAAGACCCAGTTACTGTCTTTGAACAAAACCGCAACGAAAGAATTGCCCGAATTCAGGGCAACCGCAACCCTTTTATAGACTTTCCTCAGTTTACTGAAATAATTTTTAGACACTATATGGCCCTTGCCAATATTTCTTTAATCAACCAAACAATTGAAAGACAAATTGACTTTTTCATTAGTTCTATTCACCGTATTCAACAAAGCTACTTTAATCAAAACAAGCAAACTACTTTTGCTTAAACGTAAAAAAGAGATGTTTAAAACATCTCTTTTTTTAGTTTACCTAATCACGCAGACAACCAAGTGGGACCACGTGTATACCATCATCTGGTCTGCTGTTGACCATTTGGCTATTGGTTACAATCATTAAAAGCTCAGGTTCTTTGGCAGCAAGTTTAGCAAGTTTAAGTAGGTTTTTCGCAGCCTTATCTAGTTCATTTGGACCTAGTTTAACTTCAACTCCAGCCCATCTAACATCTGGTAGTTCTAAAATTAAGTCAACTTCAAGCCTGCTTGAATCTCGGTAATAGTAAACGGTCGCATCTAACATATCTACGTAAACCCTTAAGTCGCGAGTTACTATAGACTCAAAAAAGAAACCAAATGTTCAAAATCTTGCAGTAATTTATCTGGAGATAAATCTAACGCAGCAACTGCTATGCTTGGGTCAACAAACTGTTTTTTATAGCCTTGTTTTAATCTAGATGAACTTCTGATTTTAAAAGACCGCGGTGGTACATCTTCAACTATATAAAGTGCTTTTAAAGCATTTAAATGTTTTTCAAAAGTAGGTGCTTGAACAATGTTTTCGTAGTTTTGATCGTGATATATTGTTTTATTAGTAGCCAATGTTGAAATATTTCTAGCATAACTTTTTATGATTTTTTTAAGTTTTTCTTTATCTTTTTTAATACCGTCAACTTCATCTATATCTTCTCTAAGTATACCTGACAGCAAATCTTTGGGTATATCTAGTTGCAAGTCTTTCGGTAAAGTTAAAGTTCCTGGCCACCCACCTCTACAAATTAGTTCAGCGATGCCTCTAACTGAAATTTCTGAGTAAAGAGGTTCTATTTTGGCTTTTTCAAATAAGGACTTTAAAGAAACAGAGCCAGTAGATTCACCACTTTCAAATAGCGACATAGGACGCATCATTACAGAGTTGATTCTGCCAGTTCCTGTGTGAATGGTTTTTACATTTTGTTTTTTAGTAGAACAATAAGTAAAAAACTTACCCTTTGTTTGAGTCTCGTCAACATTCATGCGAATGTAATCCCAGATTTCTGGTACCACTTGCCATTCATCAAACAATATTGAGGGCTCACCACTAAGAATCTCTGTTTTAGATAATCCAACTAATGTTTTATACTTCTTTCTGGTATCAATGTCTTGCAATTTAATTATTTCTTTGCGTACTACATTGCGGTAGTTGATTTCCCTGACCATTTTGCACCATCTATCAAGACTGCACCACTATAGAGTAACTTTCTTTTAATTTTAGTTTCAATTAACATTTTTTATATTCTATATGACTCATTTTATTTGTTCCACTACACAAAATATAATACATTTTGATAGATTATCATTTTTTCAGGGTGTTTATTATCATTTTTTCAGAATAAGTAAAATAAACTCACACCAAAGCAATAATAATTTACTTTGTTTGCACTTAAAACAACTGACTAAAAATAAAAAACTATCTAAGGAAGTTATGTTTTTCAATATGTTAATTAAATTTTAATTTCAGAAATTTTCATATAAATCGTCACAAATCATGTGGCAATTATTACATGTTTTAATCTCATTAAATCAGTTTTAACAAAAAAATAGTAAAATTTTAAGAAGTGTAAAACACTGTTAAACCAGTGTTTTTGATGTGTTAATATACTTAATAGAACGCCCTTTGCCTTCTCTTTTTAATTCACCTTGCGCAACTAATTTCCTAAGCGCCCCTTCAATTGAACTCAGGCTAATTCCGGGACAAAGGTCGACAATATCTTGTTTTGAAAATCTACCTAATTTTAGTTTTACCGCTTTTTTAACATAATCAACGACAGATGATTTAGTCTCAATTAATAAAACCTTTTCAGTAAAATCTCTATACACTACCAACAAAGTAGATAACATATATTTAATAAAAGGCGAGGCATCTTCTTTTTCTTCATGCCAGTTTTTACCAGATAAAAGTAGTGAGGCGTAGTACTCTTTACTACTTTCAGCGATTATTTTTTCAATGGATTGATATTTTGCTACATGAAAACCAGATTTCAGAAGTAAAAGATTGGTAAGTAATCTTGAAATTCTACCATTACCATCATTAAAGGGATGAATACACAGAAAGTCGTGAATAAACGTAAATATCACCAGCAAAGGTTCACATTCAGGGTCAGAAATTGTTTTGTTGAACTCACAACAAAGTTCCTCTAATGCAAAAGGTGTTTCAAATGGCGAAAGTGGTGTAAAAATTACCTCGCTTTCTTTGTTTGCATAAGTAATGCTGATGTAGTTTTGTACATTTTTAGTCTGACCAGCAAAAGATGTGCCTAAGCGTTTAAGCATAATGCCGTGTAACTGTAAAATATGATTTTTAGAAATATCTATGATTTGGTAATTTTCATTGATTAAATTAATGACATCTCCATATCCGGCTATTTCTTTTTCATTTCTGTTAATTGGTTTAATTTTTTCTTCAATGATTTTTTTTAGCCTATAGTTTGTGGTAGATATACCTTCAATCTCGTTTGAATACTGAACACTTTGCACGACAGAATATGTAACTAGTTGAGAAGTTTCGTTTGGTAATAATTTTAGAAAAACTTCTTCTTGTCCACGATATCTGTAAATTTCTCTAATTAAGTTTTGGGTTTCGCTGTCTAGTTTTATATTTTTAATTTTTGAATAAGTAAATTTTCTCATTTTATCCCTTACTTTTCTTTTTATCCCTTAAAATATATCACTTTTTAAGGGATAAAACAAGAAAGCTATATTTTTAAGGGAATTTTTTACTTTATTTACTTATAACAATCAATTAACTCAAAAGAAAATCAGGCAAACTAATAATTTTGATACCATTTTCAGTTTGATAACTTCTAATTGGTAAGTTCATCACTACTAAAATTTTTTCAAAATTATCGTCAATTTCGCTAAATGGTCGCTCTTCGATTGTTTGTTTATTTAAATCTTCAATAGAGTAGCAGGACTGAATATAAAGTCTTTTGCTGCCTTTGTTTGCAACAAAGTCAACCTCTAATTTTACTCTTGTGCCATTGCCTTTTTCGTTAAGTACGTTTTTTTCAACTACTCCAACATCTACTAAATAGTCTCTTGAAATAAGTTCATTGTAAATTAAGTTTTCCATTAGGTGAGTTGGCTCAAGTTGACGGAAGTCTAAAATTGAGTTTCTAATTCCAAGGTCTTGAAAATAATATTTAAAAGGTGCAGAGATATAGGTCTTGCCTTTAATGCTGTACCTGATTGCTTTTTTTAACAAAAAAGCATCAATTAAAGCGTCAATATATTTCTCTATTAAATAAACCGAGATTTTAGTTTTAGTCAAACTAAGAAAAGTATTGCTTAGTTTTGGTGGATTAGTAAGTGAGCCTATATTTGAGGCTAAAGTTTTGGTTATTTTAACTAACTCTGCTTCGTTTTCTATCTTTTTTCTTTCAACTATATCTTTAATGTAGGTAAGTTCAAAGAAATTTTTAAGCAAGGCTATTTTTTCTTCCTCAGTGTTCGCTAAGACAACTTTTGGAATTCCACCAAAGTAAAGATAGTCTTTTAAGGTATCTTCTTTGCTTAATTTACTGTGCTTAAAAACTTCTGCAAAAGTAAGTGGGTACAGTTTGATTTCATCACTCCTGCCTCTAAACTCAGTAACAATGTCTTTAGACAAAAACCTTGAATTGCTGCCAGTTACATAGACATCTAAATTTTTGCGACTAAGTAAACTATTTAAAAGAAAATGAAAGTCTTTAACTAACTGAATTTCGTCTAAAAATACATAGTAGTTAACTGATGGGTCTTCAGTTCTTTTTTGAATATATTTAAGCAAGTTTGTGGGTTTTCTTATAGTTTTATTTTCAATTATGTCTAATTCTACAATAATACTTCTAGTGTTATATTCTTCTCTTT
>CAUUBG010000017.1:0-10139 GCA_963543345.1 uncultured Acholeplasmataceae bacterium
TTGTTTTTTGTTGATTTTTTTGCATACCTGCTCCTTTCGTTTATTTTTGCTTATTTAAAATATTCGTTATCTGGTTCTATGAAAAAGTCTGCGAGTTTTCTTTCAAAAAACTCAATGTGCAGAGGAAATGCAGAGCGCTTAAATGCATTTTTAAATACTCTGGTTTCAACTGTATTTAAGATTTTTTGTTTTTCTTCTTTATCTAATTTATTGCCAAAAAGTTCATCAATTAGTTCAATACTAAACTCTTTGCCTTGAAAACAAAAAGCATTTAAAACTTCATCTATATACGCGTAGTTACCCAAAATTTCTTCGGTGTTTTGGTTCGGCAAAAGTTCTGGAGAAATGGGCGCTACTAATATTTCTTGAATAACCTTTCTCTGGTCATAAAACTGGTTTTTAGCAAGGTATGCTAAAACTGCTTTAATTTCTGACTTAAATAGTGTTGCGTTTGTTGCAAACAATCCAAATAGATCTGCACCAACTGTGCCGAAGCCCAAAAGAATTTCGGAAAGGTCTGAAGTGTTTAAAACAACTCCATTTACTTTGTTGGCTGCGTTTAACAAAAGTAGAGTTCTAACTCTAGCCTGAGTGTTTTCGTAAATTACATCTTTTTCAAAGTGGTTAGTTTTGTTAAATATACTTTGACAAATTTCGTCAATCTCAATGATTTTTGGAGTTAAACCTAAACTTTTGCATAGTTCAGTAGCACGCTTAACACTTTCTTTGTTGTTAACACTTGGCAAAATTAGCGGAAAAATATGGTTTTGCGGATCTACATTTAGTCGACTGCATGCAAGGTACGCGAACAATAAAGTTATGGCTGAGTCTAACCCACCTGAAATTCCTATTACAAATTTATTTGGAGTAAGTTGAGTTAATTTATCTGCCAACTGTTTTTCTGCGGTGCTGATAATATAGTTAATTTTGTTATCTGAAAGTGCTAGGGTCTTATTTTTATTTTCTATTTTTAGCTGAGTAATTTTATCTTTTAAAAATTGGCGATAGTCAATAAAAACGGAGTGTTCAACAAATGAAAGTGCGCGGTCTGAGTAATTTAAAATGTGGTTGTTAACTAAAAACACAACAGTATCTAGTTCGGGAATTTTGTCTAGTTTTTCTTTTAGATAAGAAAGAGCATTTATGTTAAATTCACTGTAGAAAATTAAGTCAGACTTTGAGTTTAAAATAATGTCTTTCCTGCTTATAAAGCGATTTAAACCAGTTCTAACTAAAGCATTCAAAACCTCGTAAATCTGGTTTATATTTTTTTTAGGGTTTAAAACATATGGTCTGTCTATATGAAAATTAGTTAGTTCCGTTAAGTCAAAAATTCCAGTTTCACAGCCATTTTTTAAATAGTTGTTTTGAAAAATTTCTTTAGCAGGCTCGGGAACAAAGTCTAAAAACTTATCTGGATTGTTGCGAATCATGCTAGCCGATACATCCATTTCAAATTCAATGTATTTAGCTTTTATAGCTTCTGTTAACTTAACTTGGTAGCCTGGTCTTTTAAAAATTAAAAACTCATATGTAGATAGCAGTTCTTTGTAGTTAATCCATCTACCAATATTCAAAGCATTGTCTGCGCCCATTACAAAAACTGGCTTAGTTTTATATTTTTCGGTCAAACGCTTTAATGTGCTAAGAGTTCCTAGATACTCAAAGTCATTGAGTTCGATTTCATCAACTATTACTCTTTCGTTATTTTTAAAAACAGCCTTTAACATAGATAGTCTTAAAGTATTTGGCATCAGACCTGATTTTTTGTAGTTAATAGAACAAGGAACTACAATTACTTTTGACTCAGGATAAGTATCTAAAATTTTTTCAATAATGCCAACATGGGCAACAGTAACTGGGTTAAAAGACCCACCGTAGATAAAATATTTCATAATTTTTCAATCACCCTTAATTTAGCTGAGTGAGCGCGCGGATTTAATGCGCACTCCTTTGAGTTTGGCAGTATTACTTTCTTAGTAATTAGTGCAAACTCTTTTTTCTTTTCAAGTAAAACAGGCAGACCAAGTGGGGTTTTTTCTTCAGTTAAACTTCTAAACAGGTCTTTAACTATTTTGTCTTCAAGAGAATGAAAAGAAATCACACAAAGTCTGGCATTTTTTGCAATTAAAGCAACGGATTGTGCGAGCGCAGACTTTAAAACATTTAGTTCATCATTTACTTCTATTCGCAATGCCTGAAACACGCGCTTTGCAGAGTGCCCTTTAGTTTTAAAGTTAATGCTGTCGCAAATTGACACCAAATGCTCAACTGTTTGAATTGGTCTTTGTTCAACAATTTTTTTAGCCAAAATATTTGCGTTTTTTTCTTCACCATATTTAAAAAAAATATCTGCAAGTTCTTTTTGTGTGTAGTTATTCAAAATATACTCAGCTGTTAAACTTTGTTCTGTGTTCATTCGCATATCAAGGTTTTTGGAACTAATATATGAAAAACCTCTTTCAGGAGTATCTATTTGCATACTGCTTAGTCCAAGGTCAAAAAGCACACCATTTACTTTACTTTGTCCAACTGAGTTGAGTTTTTCCGTAATTTCTGCGAAATTTGCGTTAAAAATCGTGAAGTTAGAAAAACTTTTTAGTCTTTTTTCAATTAAACTGCAGGCAGTTTTATCAGTGTCAAAAATATAAAGATGTCCAGTTCCGTTTAACTTAGTTAAAATAGCCTCGGAGTGTCCACCAGCACCACCAGTTGCATCAACATAAACTCCACCTGGCAAAATATTTAAATTATCTATACATTCTTGTTTTAAAACTGAGATATGTGGTGTTTCCATATGACAATTATACCCTTAAAAACTAAAATTATTTGCCAAATTAACAATTATTTTGACTGAATTAAAATAAAAAAAGTGGCGAACCACTTTTTTATTTTCTTAAGCCTAATTTGGCAACGATTGCACGATAACGTGGGACATCGCTGTTAAGTAGATAGTTTAACAGACTACGACGTTTACCAATTTTCATGTAAAGACCACGTTTTGAGTGTAAATCTTTTTTGTGTACTGCCAAGTGTTGAGTAAGTTGTTTAATTTCCTCAGTTAGCAGAGCGATTTGCACCTCAGGTGAACCTGCGTCTTTATCATTGATGCGGTTATCGCGAATAATTTGTGCTTTTAATTCTTTAGTTAAAGCCATAATTATTTCTCCTGTCACAATTGCTAAAGAAAGAGGTAAAAAAGCCTAAATCCTTGCAAAAGTCTTAAAAATTATAGCATATCTCTGCTGGAATTTGTAAAAATAATATCTTGGTTAAAATACGAAAGTAGCAACTAAGAGGTAAATTGAAACTGCTAAAAAGTCGTTTAGCGTAGTTAAAGCAGGACCAGTTACATCGTTTGGCGAAATTTTTACTTTTTTGGCAAGCAATGGAATAATTGTACCAATCACAGCGGCAATTACCATTGATAAAAACATAGAAATTCCAACACAAAACGCCATGTTTATTGCTAAATAAGGATGCTTATCGAAACCTTGGAAGTGTCCGTATTTAATACCAATTGCTACGAAAGAAAATACAATAGCAAACGCAAAAATCGCCGAAATTACTGAGTTTACGAAAGCAATCGTGATTTCTTTTAAAATATGCTTATAAATTGCCCTTCTCTTATTTAACTTATCTTTAGAAATTAGAATAATCGTGAAACCCATTGATTGACTGCCGATGTTACCGGCCATATCTAATAGCAAGGCTTGAAATAAAATCAAGATTGAGACTTTTTGAATAATTGAGTCAAACACTAAAATAAATCTAGCAATTAGCAGCGCCAACACTATAGAGACAACCAACCACGGAAGTCTATATAAAAACTTTTTAAAAGGTGGCGTGTCTATATCCATTTTTTGGAAACTTTGTAGTTTCAAATACTCTTTTTCAGTCTGTTCAACTATTTCGTCCAAAATATCGTCGGCGGTAATTATGCCAAGCATATTTTGTTTTTCGTCAACTACTGGCATTGCAAGCAAGTCATATTGGCGAAATACACCAATTGCTTCTTTGATGGTCATCGTATCTTTTAAGAAGTGGTATTCATAAATTATGATGTCTTTAAGTGAGTCTTGGCTACGGGCTTTAATTAAGTCTTTTAAGTTAATTACGCCTTTTAACTTGTTTTTTGCGTCAACCACATAAACAAAGTCAATAAAGTCAGTTTCTTTAGTGTGTCTAAGGACGTAGTCAGTTGCTGCTTTAATGTCCATCTCTTCATTTACGCACACATAGGCTAAGTTCATGATAGACGCGCATTTTTCTTTGTCATAAACTAACAGTTTTTTAATATCTAGGTATTTAGAAGATGTCAGTAAATTTAAAATTTTACTTTGTTTTTCTAAACTAAACTCACCGATATATTCACGTAAGTCATCTATTTCTAAGTTATCTAAAATTTGTCTTTGTTCGTGTTCTTTAAGTTGTGAGAAAAACTCGCTTTGCACATCTTTTCCTAGATACACAAAAACTTTGGCAGCTTTTGCTTCAGTTAAGTAACTCAAGACTAATTTTTGCTTTTCAAAATCAAGTTCACCGAAGTTTTCAGCAATTTCGTAGGCCTCAAAACTTTTTAAGTATTGTTTGGTTTTAAGAGACTTACTAATCTGTTTAAAATCAAACTCTTTATTTTCACTAAACATAATAAGTAACCTCTTTTTTAACCCACTGTAGGTAGTGGTAAGTTAAATGCAGCCACTAACGCTAAAGTTAAAGTAAAATGTACAACTAATGCCAAAGTATCGCAAACTGTGGTAATAATAGGGCCTGCGGCAGATGCTGGGTTGATCTTAATTTTTTTGAAAAACATCGGAATTAACATCGCAATTAATGGTGATAGTATTAACACAACTAACAATGTAAGCGAGTTAATAAAAGCGTAGATCACAGAAACTCGATAGATTGAAACAGTTTTGGGGATTGCGTTTTTGTAACTTAAAATAAATAAGAAAGAAAAGCAAAAAACTAAAGCAGAGACAGTTAAAGCAGTATACAATCCTGCTTTAAACTCTTCTAAAAACGATTCTTTGTCAATTTTACCAAAACGAGAAAGTCTGACTAAAGAGCCTGAAAGAATTTGTGAAGAAACGTTGCCAGGACACCCTAGAATAAGGGGTTGAATGGCAGTAATAATTGCGATATAGGCAAATTTAGAGACTTTCGGCTCAAATACCGAAGTAACAAAAGAAAGAGGAATTGAAAGCAATATTAAAAGAATTAACCATGGTAGGCGAGTGATGGCTTGTGCAAAAATTTTGCGGCGATTTAGGGATTTTGCGGAAAGCAAAGAAAGCTGTGCGATGTCTTTGTCAGCCTCGGTTCTAACAACATCTAAAATATCGTCTAGGTTTAAAACTCCCAAAAATATACCGCCTTTGGAAACTACCGGAATTTGAAACTTACCTGTGTTGTTTAAAGTTGCGGCAGACTCTTCAATATTGTCAGTGTCATAAACAACTTCAGTTGGTTCAATTAACTCACTAACCTGTTTAGGTGAGCGAGTTTTAATTAAAGTTTTTAAAGAAAGCATGCCTTTAAAAACTCCGTTTTCAGAAGTAACTATTAGGGCGGAGATACTTTCTGCGTCTTGAGCATGTTCAATTACTTGTCTGGTTGCTACTTTTACGTCTATAGTGTCAAAAACAACAAGGGCGTCTTTAGACATGTATGAACCTGTTTTGTCTTCGCGGTATTGAAGCAGGTTAGAAATTTCTTTATAGTTGGTTAACTTAGTAATAATTTCGTTGTATTCGTCTTCCTTTTCTTTTTGAAGAAACTTAATAAAGTCAACTAAATCATCTAAACTTTGTTCGTTTAAGACTTCAATTTTTTTTGAGTTTGTCAGCTCATTTAAAAGAAATAAAGCATTTTCGTTAGTAAGGTATGCAAAAAACACAGCAATAGTTTTGCTGTCAATTAGTTTAAGAACTTGCCTGCGCTCAGTTTCATTTAGTTCAGTAAATAAAACAGATAAGTCAAAACCATGCATTTCTGTAAGTTCTTCAAGAATTTGGGCTTTATTAACTTTTTTATAAAGTAAGTCTTTAAACATAGTTAAACTCCATAAATATTTTATGAACTTATTTAGTTGTCAAACATATTTTAAATTATTTTTATGCTTTGTGCTACATAAAAGGGGTAAACAAAACTGGTTAGTTTATTTGTAAATAGTTATTTAAAAAATTATTAGAATCTAGCACAAGCAACTACCCCTAAAACAGCGTGAACATTGTTCCAATCAAGATCGCCACCGTTCACGATGCTTTGCGCGCTTGGGTTAGAACGAAGAAATTCTGTGCCAAGCCACCACCACTGATGTCTACTTTCATCGAAATAAGGCACCTGATAACCAGGTTCTGTAAAATGGGTAAAGTCAACATTTCGATAATACTTACCATTTCCAGTGTAATTACCTAAAACTGCTCTGGCAAAATCCGTAGATTCTTTTTTAAGCTCCGCTTGTTTGCCCTTGTCTAAAGCAGGTTTAACTGAAAAATCTCCGTCATCGTAAGTTGGCGTGTGAACTTCATGGCCTAGAACATTGCCGATATCATTAACCAATGCTTTAAAAATAGAGCGTTCTGGTTTTGAGTTATCTTGAAATCCAGTGTAAAAAATATTGAATGGAGAAAAATCTAAGATTTTTTCGGTAAACCAAGTGTTTTGCTCAGGAATTTTGAAAAACCAAACAGTTTCAAGTTGAAAATACTTACCATTGTATTTTTCGTATTTAACACCATTTGCGTCTTGCCAGTAACTGCGAGTAAACTCCATTGTATAGTCTTTACCTTACCTTTTGAATTAAACTTAAGTTTATGAGTTTTGTCTTCAATTTTGTGAATTTCGGCAGGATGATCTACTTTTGTTTGCGGGTATTTACCGAGTTTATTTGCAGGTTTACCAAAATACACAGTAACCTTATGTTCTTTTATAACAACAAAATTTTCAACATCTGCTTTTGGCATTTCTTTGCCATCAAGGTGTAGTTCTCTGATAATGAAACCTTGTTCATTTATGATTGGGTAGTCAATTTCGCCAATTGCAGCTCCGTGTTTGACATATCTGCCTGACAAATATGTTCCGTAATTTCTGGCCTCAAAATTTACAGTATAAACTTTTCTAAGAATAGTTACAGTTACCTTGTTTAGCGTTTTATCTGCGTTAACTGTAATTTTTTCTACGCTATAAGTAGGTTCTTGGTAAACTGTGGTGTCTGGATTTTGATAACTAACAGTATGAGTTGACGCAATTTTCCCGGTTTTCTTCTCTTCAGTTTCTAAAAAAGTTCCATTTGACTCTTCTTTTCGGATATTGTAAGTGATTTCTCTGTCTTGATAATCAGTTACTGCGTAGATTGACTGAGTTTCGCCAGTTGCAATAAATTTAGTTTGAATTGCTCCGTTTTGCGCATTGCTCCAACCTAAAAAATTATGAGTATCTTTAACTGTGTAATTTGGCAAGCCAATTAGTCTTGTTCTCTTGACTAGCGCCGATGTTGGAGAAAATGATTGAATACCAGAATCTGCAACAAAATTTACTCTAGTAGTTTGTAGGCTATAGTATCTATAAACTTTAGTGTCAGTAGAACCTGGAACTAGATCTTCGACTAACTTAGCAGGTTTTGTGTCGTCAATTTCGTAAATATTCTTATCTAGACCTGAGTAAGGAGAGTAGTTAGCCTTATCTTTTACTAACTGATTGGCCTTATTTTCAATAATTTCGTCGTATTGACCATCTAAAGTACTAGATTCGCCTTGTTTTTCAAGGTAGTGAATAACTTGGTAATCTGCACGCTCTTCTGGTGCCAATACAGCAAAAACTTCTTTAGTTTGACGAGTTATTAAGATGTTTTTAACAGAGCCACCTTCTTTGTCTGTCCAGCCTAAAAACTTGTATTCATATTTGATGTTTGTGTTTGGTGTGAAGTTAAAAACTTCGCCTACTTTGGCATTTTGAACTGGCCAAGTAGGGGAGTTAGTTTTTCCAAGGTCTGCACTTTGTACTCGCGGAGTTATAGAAACAAAAACATCTTTTTCTTTAAAAACAGGTTTGATAGTAATATTTGCGTTGTAATCAGTATTTGGATTAAACTCATTACCAAATTCTTCAACTATCAGCTTTTCTAGCACAAAATCTTTAGTTAGGGTACTTAATTTCTTGATACTTAGTAGTTTTTCGTAAATATCTTGGCTTAAATTATTGGTATATTTAAGCGTAATTGCTTGTTTTAAAATAGGTGCGATCGTGTTTTGGTCAAGTCTCCGTCTTCAGTTAGGTTAAAACTAATAGTGTAGGTTCTTGCTTTAAAGTACAGTTTAATTGTTTGCTTTACGCTGGTGGCTTCAACATGTAAACTTGAAACTGATTTTGCTTGGTCAAAACTCATTTTGTGAAAAGGATGTGGATGACTTAAAAGAAAATCAGCAATTGCTGCTTTAATATCTTGGTCATTTGCTGAAACTAAAGTACCAATTTTCTTTTGATTTGGCAATTCAATTTCGTTTTCAGAATCAACTGAGTTTCTTAAATCTTCATAAACCAAGTTTAGATAAACTTTTTTGGTGATGTCAGTTTCTTCCCACTTTGCAACCAAGTTAATATCTGCTTCAACTAAGTTATCTTGAGTAAAGTCAACTAGTTGGCCAGTTGCTTGATTTAACCAACCTTGGAAAGTGTATTTCTTTACACCAGTTGGATCTGTTTGGTAGGTTTTGAAATATCTTTTAAGCTTTGTCCAAACTTGTAATTTAATTCTTTTTTAGTTTGTCCGTCTAACATACCACCATTAAAGTCAAAAGTAACTTTGTAGGTTTTTCTTTTAAAATATAGATTAAAAACAGTAGAGCCATCTGCAGCAACAGTTTGTTTAGTAACTGAGTTTGCAAGATCTAACTCAAAGCCATTTGGAGCACTTAGTTTATCTGAAGATAGTTGAACTTCTTTGTCAGGCTCTGCATCAGCAACTGTTTCGCTTTCTGTTACAAAACCGCTTTCATCAACTTTTTCAAAGTGACGTTTAATTTCGTATTTAGTAGTATTTGGTGATTTAAGGCGATAAACTGGATATAATTTGTGATTTTTTAAACTTGCTTTAAGGTCAGAAATCAGAGTTCCAGATAGAGAGTTTGTCCAACCAACAAACTCTTCGTTTTTTGCAAGTTCAAGTTCATCGTTAGAAAACGATACATTGATTTTTTCATTTAATTTAAATTTTCTTTTAGTAATTTCTTTACCTGTTTTTGAGTGAAAAGTGATTTCTATATTTTGACTAATTTTGCTATTTTTCTTTTTAACTCCATAAATAGTTCCCATAATTATTGCAAAAATCGCAATTATAGTAACTAATATACTTAAATAAAAATATACTTTGTTTTGACTAATTTTTTTCATATTTACCTCTTGTAAAATATTTAGAATTACCTAATGCAAACTACTACACCAAAAACGTGGTAAACATCATGCCAGTCCAGGCTACCATTGCTGGTGATGCTGTGCGTATATGGGTCAGAGCCTGGATACTGTGTGCCAAGCCACCAGTGTTGATGAAACTGGCTGTGATAATAAGGCATGCGGTGTTCGGATTCTACAAAAGTATTTAAGTCAACACCGCGATAATTGCCAACATACTCACCAGAATAACTACCTAAAATTGCTTTCGCGTAATCAGTGGATTCTTTTTTTAACTGTGAATATAAACGAGCATCTAAAGCAGGTTTGACGCTAAAATCACCAGTATCATAAGTTGGCATGTTAACTTCCCCGCCAAGCACTTTTCCAATATCTTCCCCCAATGCTTTAAAAATAGAATGCTTTGGTTTTGCGTTGTCGGAATAACCACTGTAATAAATGTTGAATGGTGAAAAGTCTATGATTTTTTCGGTAAATTTTGTTTTGGAATTTTAATAAAATCAACTGGCTCTATTTTAAAGTATTGATCGTTGTATTTTTCGTATTTGTTGCCGTCTGTGTCTTGCCAGTAACTGCGAGTAAACTGCATAGTGTGGTCTTTGCCTTTTGAGTTAAACTTAAGTTTGTGTATTTCATCTTTTAAATGTTGCATGCCGGCAGGATTGTCAACTTTGGTTTGTGGGTATGTGCCAAACTTCTTAGTAAGTTTGCCAATATGCAAAGTT
>CAUUBG010000018.1:0-9910 GCA_963543345.1 uncultured Acholeplasmataceae bacterium
TTATTATCATTCCCAACAACTCAAATATCATCATGTCGGCAGAGCAAACTACTAACTTAGTTAAAGACCGCAATATCGCGGTAATTAAGACTAAAAATCTAGGACAAGGAGTGGCTGCACTTTCTGTGTTTGACCATAGCGCTGACTTTAAGACTAACATTGACAACATGCAAGAAATCGCACAGGCTGCTAAAACTGGTGAAATAACTTACGCAATTCGCGACACCAAACAAAACGGTATAGACATTAGAAAAGGCCATTATCTTGGAATTTCTGAAGGTGCGATAACTTGTTCTGTTGAAAATATTTTTGACGCAACTCGCTGCCTGCTTTCCCAAATTCTTTCAAAAGAAAACGAAGTTGTTACTCTATTTTACGGCAAGGCTGTGTCTGACGAAGAAGCCAGAGAAATTGAGGAATACATCCAAACACTTTGTCCATACGCCGAGGTTAATTTAGTTAACGGGATGCAAGAAATTTATTTATTTATAGTTTCAGCACTTTGAAAAAACAGGTTTAAAAAATAGTATAATAATTATTAGAGGTATTGAATGAAAACGATTAAAGAACTTTTAAAAAAACACAACCGCATTATTATTCACAGACACTCCAAACCAGATATGGACGCAATTGGCTCACAAATGGGCTTAATGCACATAATTAAGGAAAACTTTCCAGAAAAAGAAGTCTACGTAGTAGGCGACCACAACAAATTTGACTACGAAAACGCGATGAACGAAATTCCTGACAGTTTTTACAAAGACGCGCTAGTTTTTATTACAGACGTCGCAGTTTCTTACATGATTTCAGATAACCGCTATCTGTTTGCCAAAGACGTGGTAATCATTGACCACCACGAAAACAAATCAGATGTAGTAGGTGCTTACGTTTATTCAGACCCAACTTACGAGGCTGCGGCTGCTTATGTTTACGATATTGCTAAAAAACTTAAACTAAAAATCCCCGCAATAGCCGCAGACTACTTGCTAAACGGAATAATTACCGACAGTGGGCGCTTTCAGTATTTAACCAACGCTCCCCGTTTATTTCAAATTGCTGCGGAACTAACCGCTCTGGGCGCAAACCCGCTTAAGTTCTACAAGTGGCTGTATGTAGAAACTCTAGAAGAGCGTCAAACTAAAGCGAAGTTTGCTACTCGTATGCAAATTGAGGGCTCAGTTGCTTACTTTTTTAACACCAAAGAGTTTTTAGAGTCACTTGGTACATACGATTTCTTTTCAATTAGTCGCGGTATGGTTAACTTACTTGCCGGCATTAAAGAAATTCCAATTTGGGCTAACTTTACGTATTCCGCTGAACAGGACAAAGTAATTTGTGAACTGCGTAGCCGTGAAATTGAAGTTGTGCATATTGCCAAAAAATACGGAGGTGGTGGACACGCACTGGCGTGTGGCGCAACTCTTGATAACTTTGAAGTGGCCAAAGCCATGATTAAAGATTTAAACGAACTAATTTTGCAAAACCAAAATAAATAATAAAGGAGCATAAAATGGACATTAGTTTAATTTTAAAAAAAATCAAAGAATACGACATTATTACAATCTACTCACATAAAAGACCAGATGGCGACTGCATAGGCTCATCACTTGGTCTTAAAAACATCATTGAGACAACTTTTCCCAAAAAACAAGTATACTCACTTGGCGACCACACACCTTACCTTCGTTTTCTTGGAGAACTTGACACCCTTGACGACGAAACTATTAAAAAATCTTTAGCGATAGTTGTTGACACTGCTACTCAAGAGCGAGTTGCAGATCAACGTTTTAAATTGGCTAAAGAAATCATTAAAATTGACCACCACATCGTAATGGATCAATACGGCGACATTAACTGGGTGCACGAAGAAGCACCAGCGGCTTGTCAGATGATTACTTATTTTCTGTATAAGTTCAGAGATCAACTTCTTATCACTAAACAAGGTGCGCAAGCACTATATGCTGGTTTAGTTACGGATTCTGGAGGATTTAGATACCGCGGAGTTACTGAAACTACTTTTCAAATGGCGGCTTTCTTAGTTTCTAAAGGCGCTGACCTTGAATATATTGACCGTGAACTTTCTAAAACCACTTTTGCACAACTTAAATACAAAGGCTATCTACTTTCTAACATCAAACGCTCAAAAAACGGCGTTGTTTACTTCCTTGCGACTCGCGACATTCAAAAGAAATTTAACTTAACTCAAGAAGACACAGCAGCGGCCATTAACGCTATGGCCGGAATTGAAGGCTGCCCTGTTTGGGTTTTATTTATTGAACTTGAAAACTCAGTTCGTGTTAGAGTTCGTTCAAACCAAGTAGAAATTGCTTCAGTTTGCAACAAATTCCCTCCAGGAGGTGGTCACGACTTTGCCGCTGGCTGCCATTTGGATAAAATGAAACAACACACAAAAGTAATTGACGCCCTTGACGCCAGAATTGTGGAAGTTTTAAAGAAAAATAACTAACAATGCTGGAAGTTCTTTTAAACATTACCACCAATAAATCAGCAAACTCAAATTCAAAAATCTCAGAAGCGATTACTAAAGGTTCGCTAGACCTTCAAGCCCTGCAAACTGGCCATGACTGGCTGTTTAAAGTTATCCTGCCGCTTTTAATTATTATGATCTACGCGGTAATCGTTGGACTTGAACGACGCAATTTAGGCAAGGCTGTCGGGGTTTCTGCCTACTTTTTAGTAGGAATAGCGAGTTGCTCAATTGCAATCACTCAAAGACTGATGTTTGAACTGAATGCTTTTCAACCAAACGAAGGTCAAAGAATCATCGCGCAAGTTGTCGCGGGTGTTTCTTTTATTGGAGCCGGTGTCATCATTAAAGACAAGATGTCTATCAAAGGTTTAACTACGGCTTCCTCTATTTGGGCGTGCGCAATTTTAGGTTTAATTTTAGGTTCAGGTTATCTGTTAATTGGAGTAATCGGTGCAACTGTTATCATCATTTACATCTTTATTCGCGACATGGTTTCCAAAGAAAACCCGTTTGTAAGTTGTCGCAATAACTTAATTCACAAAGTTAAACAAGGTGAGATGAAAGCAGAAGACGCCAACGCTATTTTAAACAAAGAAGACGATTTGCAAACTAGACACGTTGATGAGTTTAAACAACACTGATTTTGAAAATATCACTGCAATTGCGACCCCTTATGGCAAGGGGTCGATTTCAGTTATAAGAGTTTCGGGAAAAACTTGCATCAAAGAAGTCAGCGTTATCTTTAAAGGTAAAGACTTAACTCAAGTTCCTGGAAACACCTTAGTCTACGGCTTTATTTTAGACAAAAACAACCTGCCAATTGACGAAGTAGTTGTTGCTGTTTTTAAAAAACCGCATTCTTTTACGGCAGACGATATGCTTGAAATTTCTTGCCACGGTGGAGTTTTGGTAACTAATTTAGTGCTAGAACGTCTACTTAGTCTAAATATCCGAATGGCGCATCCTGGTGAGTTTTCTTACCGTGCTTATTTAAATGGACGCATAGATTTAGTTAAAGCAGAGGCTGTGATGGACTTAATTGAGGCAGACACCAAGAGTGCTGCCAAAATTTCTATCAACTCACTACTTAGCAAGACTGGTAAAAAAATAACTGAGTTTAAAGAGCAAGTCTTGGCGTTAATTTCAGATATTGAAGTTAAACTACAATACCCTGAGTTTGACGAAGCTGCTGAGTTAGAGACTTCTGAACTAAAAGCTAGAATTGACGAAATTTTAACTAACCTAACTGAGTTTTTGCGAAACTCAAAAAGCACCACAATGCTAAAAACTGGGGTTTCGGTCGCAATTGTTGGCAGACCTAATGTCGGCAAGTCTTCACTTTTAAACTCCCTTTTAAAACAAGACAAGGCTTTAGTTACCGACATTCAAGGCACAACCCGCGACATTGTTGAGGGCAAAATTGTGCTTAACAACATTGCTCTAAACTTGCTTGACACCGCAGGCATTCGCAAAAGCACAAATCTAGTTGAGAATCTTGGTATTCAAAAAAGTCTAGATACCATTAAAACCGCTGACTTAGTTTTATTTGTTTTTGAGGCTAATCAAAAGTTAACCAATGAAGACTTAGAAATTTTAAACAAAATAGATCCCGCTAAACTAATTAAAATTGCAAACAAAAAAGACTTAGGAATTAATCAAAAAGACAAAGACGCTGTCTACATCTCAACATTTGATGAAAACTTAAAACCGCTTGAAGACGCTATTTTAAGTAAGTTAAAGTTAACAGATCTAGACACCCGAGACTTAGCATTTTTGTCAAACCAAAGACAAATTACTCTACTTGAAAAAGCAATTTCTGAACTAAAAGAAGCCCACAGTTCTGCTGATTTTTTAACCGCTGACTTAGTGGTTATGAACATTAAAACCGCTTACAACGCTATAAAGGAGATACTTGGTGAGGTGTATGACGACGATGTAAATAAAAACATCTTTAGTCATTTTTGCCTTGGCAAATAAATAACTATGTATAAAGTTTTATATCGAAAATACCGCCCAAGTAAACTAAAAGAAGTAGTTGGTCAAGCGGTAATTATTCAAATTCTTAGACAAATTCTAAAAAGTGGCAGCATTCCTCATTCTTTTATTTTTGCTGGCACCAGAGGAATTGGCAAAACCACGATTGCCAGAATTTTCGCGAAAGCCATAAACTGCGAAAAACTAACTTCAGGTGACGCTTGCGGAAAATGCGCAAACTGTCTTGCAATTGAGCAAGAACAAACTGTAGACATTGTAGAAATAGACGGGGCAAGCAACAATGGAGTTGACGAAATCAGAGACCTTCGCGACAAATGCGTGTTTTTGCCACAAAATCTGAAATACAAAGTCTACATAATTGACGAAGTTCATATGCTTACAACCGCGGCTTTCAACGCGCTTTTGAAAACTTTAGAAGAACCACCTAAACACGTTGTCTTTATTTTGGCAACCACTGAACATCACAAAATCCCGAAAACCATTCAGTCTCGCTGTATGAACTTTAGTTTCCTGACTTTAACAGAGACTGAAATTGAAGGACAAATAATTGAAGTTGCCAAAAAAGAAAAAATTACTTTAGAAAAAGAAGCAGCAACACTAATTGCTAAAAAAGCAGATGGCGCAATGCGAGACGCTTTGGTCTTGCTGGACAAAGCAGTGGCTTATGCTGGGCAAAAAATTGACAAAGAAACAGTTTTGAAAATCATTGGTGGAGTTGACGAAAACGAGATTTTAAAAATCATTAACTCGCTTGACAATTCAGATCTAGCTACTGCTGTTGCTATGCTTGACGCACTACTTAAGTCAGGTAAAAGCGAAAACTCAATAATTGACGCCTTTAATGATAACTTCAAACAAATTTTGCTAAAAATTTCAACAGGTGAACCCAACCTTTTTAAAAAACTAAACAAAGCAAAGGTTTTAGAAATATTTACTGAACTAAACACTTTAATTAAAGAAATCAGATACACAACTTCTAAGCAAAATATGCTGATGGTTACTTTAATCAAAATTTACTCAATTATAAGCAAACAAGAAGCGATTGTATTTAACACAAACCTAGCAACTGTAAAACCTGCAGTTAAAACATCAGAACAACCACAAGTAAAAACTACACCCGAAACACACGGTGATATTTTTGCAAGTAACCCTGTAGCCTTTTCTCCCAGTCCTGAAAAAATTAGCAAAGATTCAGTTAAAAGTCCTTTCAGTCTAACTGAACAAGACTTTAAAGATTTCCTTGACAACGCCAAAAAGAAGTTTAGAGAAGACGCAGAAACAAAACTCTATAACTCCGGTTTCTTAAAATCTGCACAAGACCCAGATGTCTCTGGACTTTTTGACAAGTTTGAAATAGTTTTAGCCAGCCCAAATACACTATTACTTGCTGCAGATGGATTAACTGCATGCACTGAAATCTACAAAACAGCCAAATACCCCGTTCTTTTAAAAGAAGTTAATAACTTTTTGCCAGAAATCACGAGAGTAATTTTGTTAACTAAACAAGACGCAAAGACTGTGTTAATGCAAATTAGTACTTACCTTAGAAATAACCTTGAGTTTATTCCCAATGACTTTAGCGCTGTTGTTGAAAAATACGCCGCATATGATAAAATTTTAAAAGAAGTAAAAACTAAAAAATTCGACGCAAGCGCCGTATTCGGCGAACTTGCAAGCAAGGAGCAATAAATATGAATCCACAAATGTTAAAACAAATTCAAAAACTACAAGCAGAAATGATGGAACGCCAACAAAGACTTGAAGAAACTGAGTTTACAGGTTCGGCGGCCGGCGTTACAATTACTTTGCTTGGGTCAAAAAAAGTCGTAGACTGCAAAATTAGCGCAGACATTATTCAAGATAAAGAAATGCTTGAAGACGCAATTTGTGTAGCCTTTAACAAAGCCATTGAACAAGTCAACTCAGAACTAGAAGACATTCTTTCTAGCGCTAAAATGCCTAATTTTTTAGGACTTTAGTTATAGTTTGTAAAATAGGTTTGACTATAATATAATATTTAAGTTATATGGAGGCTGACTTGAATCATACAGAAGAAAATTCTTTATCAGAAATTGCATACTCCTTAATCAAGGAACAGGGTTCTGCTGTTTCACTTAACGAACTTATTGACAAAATTTGCGCAATTCGTAATTTAGGCGAAGTTAGCGTAGATTTTAAAAATCAACTTTATTTTGACTTAATTTCATCAGGTCGCTTCGTTTATGTTGGCGATGGGCTTTTTGATTTAAAAGACAATAACTTAGAGTATTGGGACAAAGACGGTACTTTTTTTGCCAATGAAAGCAATGACGAAGACATTGAAATTAATGAAGATGAAGATGACATTGAATTTTCTGACTTTAATTTAGATGAGTTTGTGGCATCTGAACCAGATATTGAAGAAGATGAAGACGAGGAAGATGAAAAACTTCAAATGCAAGCAAGCGACAACCCACTTCCTGAACTTGATGATGAAGAAGACGAAAGCGCTTTAGTTGAAGAAGACATTGAGGATTACCTAGAAACTGAAAGCGACGAAGACGACGATAAATATGTTGACCCAGATTTGGACTTAGACGAATCAGATCAAGACGAAGATGAGTACAACAAATACATGGACGACTACGAAAATCTATACGAATAGGGAGGCAATTTTTGCATCCCTATTTTTTTATTTAATAGAAACAGAAAGGAGTTTTTAAAAATATGAGTAATTTTATTTTTATTACAGGTGGAGTAATTTCTGGAATTGGAAAAGGTGTGACCGCAGCGTCTATTGCCAGACTACTTAAAAGCACTGGAGTTTCGGTGTTTATGATCAAAATGGATCCCTACATCAATACTTTTCCTGGCATGATTGACCCACTTCAACACGGAGAGGTTTTTGTGGCCGCAGACGGAACTGAGGCAGACTTAGACTTAGGACACTACGAACGTTTTACTGGTGTTAACTTAACTGAGCACTCTAGTATCACCATGGGTAAAATTTACAGAGAAATCTTGGAAAACGAAATGGCCGGCAAATACAGTGGCAAAACCATTCAAGTAATTCCGCATGTCGTTGATACCATTAAAAACAGACTAAAGAAGGCTGCTGAGCAAAGCCAGGCAGATGTCATAATTTGTGAAATTGGCGGAACAGTTGGTGATATGGAATCAGAGGCTTATCTTGAGGCAATTCGCCAACTTAGGTTTGACTTAGGGTATCGCCGCACCTACTACATCCACACAGCATTAGTTCCTTACCTGGAAGTTTCACAAGAACTCAAGACCAAACCAACACAACACCGTGTCAAGACACTGCGCAGCTTCGGAATCGACCCGCACGCACGTATTTTAACGTCAAAAAGAATGATGGACGCCGAACCCGTTCAAAAAATATCGTTCTTTACCGACGTTAAACCAGAGACAGTACTGGCTTGTCCTGATTTAGATGTAGTCTACAAGGTAGTGCCACTTTTGGCAGAAGGCAAACTACATGAAAACATCTTAAAACATTTTGAACTAAAAGCAAAACCACTTAACTTAAAAACCTGGAACTCACTAATTTCTAAAGTAGAGACAGCAGACATTGTTTTAAATGTAGGAGTAGTTGGCACTACTGATTTTAAAGAGGCCTATCTTTCGCTAACTGAGGCGATTAAACACTCTGGCTATCAATACTCAGTTAAACCAAACTTTATTTGGTATAACTCAGATACTAATAACTCAGAATTTCTCAAAAACATAGATCTGGCAGTAGTTTCAGGCCAAGACAATCAAGAGTTTACTTTAAAACAAAGTGAGTTAATTTGCGAACTTAGCGAAAAACAAATCCCAAAATTACTGATAAACTTAGGTTTTTGGCAAATGCTAAACAATTCAGATAAAACAATTGAAGTTGAAACCACTAAACTTGTAGGTGGCCGTGAAATTAAAATAAATAAAGTAAACCCTGTAAGTAAGCATTTTAAAGAAAGTAAAATTGTTGAACGTTTTCGTTCGTTTAAAGTGCCAACCAAAGCAGTTTCTCATCCTGACTTGGTCCCACTTGCTACTTTAGACGAAACGCCAGTAGCCTTTACAAACCCTAGTTACCCTTTCTTTGTATCTACTCTTTTTCACCCTGAGTTTAGTTCAAACCCGCTTTTTTCCCATCCTTTGTTTGATGCTATAATTAAAGTAGCGCTTGAGCAAAAAAAGCACCAAATAAATAAATTTTAAAAAAAGGAAAAAATGCCCATGTTTGAAGAAATTAAAAGCATTATTAAAACAAATCTAAATATTGATGACGAAAAAATCGTGCCGACTGCCAGACTAAAAGAAGACTTAGCAATTGATTCAATTGACGCTGTTGAAATAGTTTTGGCGTTTGAAGAAAAACACGACATCAGAGTTGATGAAACTAAGCTAAGAGAAATTAAAACTATCGGCGACTTAGTTGCTTATTTTGAGGCACTTGAAGCCGAGTCTGCAAAATAACCATAAAACCGCATTACACTAACCTCAATCTACTATTTTTTAGGACCATATTTAACTATGCAAAATAACTTTTCAGAATACGAAAAAAAATGGCAAAAAATTTGGGAGCAAGAACAAACTTTTGAAACCAAAGAAAGCGCTATTAAACCCAAATACTTTATCTTAGACATGTTTCCCTATCCAACTGCATTAGGTCTCCACGTTGGACACGTTGAGGGTTATGTTGCTACCGATATTTTGGCTAGATACAAAAGAGCCAAAGGTTTTTCTGTGCTGCAAACTATGGGTTTTGACGCTTTTGGTCTGCCAACTGAACAGTTTGCAATTCAAAACAATGTTCAACCTGAAGAAATTACTAAAATTAGCATCAACAACTTTAAAGCCCAATTAAACCGTTTAGGTAAGGCTATTGACTGGCAAAAAAGTATTTCTACGCATGACCCTGAGTTTTACCACTGGACCCAGTGGATTTTTAAGAAACTATATGAACACGACCTGGCTGAACTTAAAGACATTGAAGTGAATTTTTGTCCAGAACTAGGCACAGTTTTGGCAAACGACGAAATCACAGTCAAAAACGGACTGATGGTCTCAGAACGCGGCAATTTTCCTGTGTATAAAAAAACCCTTAAACAATGGGTTTTAAAAATTACTAAATACGCAGACAGGTTAATTAAAGACCTGGATTTAGTTGATTGGCCAGAAGAGGTCAAAGAAGCCCAACGCAACTGGATCGGCAAAAGCGAGGGAACTTTGATTGACTTTGAAGTGCTAGACACTAACGAAAAAATCACTTGTTTTACCACCAGAATTGACACAATTTACGGACTTTCTTATTTAGTGCTAGCGCCTGAACACCCACTTGCTTTAAAAATCGCAACTAAAGAAGAAAAGCGAGCAGTTGAAAACTACATTAAACTAGCCGCGCAAAAATCTGACTTAGACCGCGAAACTCAACATGAA
>CAUUBG010000019.1:0-9663 GCA_963543345.1 uncultured Acholeplasmataceae bacterium
AGAGGACGAAAAGACCAGTAAACAACTGCACGGTACAACTCGTGCATTACTTGCCAACATGGTGCAAGGTGTGCACCTGCCTTTTCAAAAAGAACTAGATATCATTGGTGTTGGTTATAAAGCAAACTCAGTTAATGGTAAACTAACCTTAGCCCTTGGTTTTTCTCACCCTGTAGAAGTTGAAGTGCCAAAAGGCTTAGTGTGCGAAACTCCTAGCCCTGTTAAAATCATTATCAAAGGTATTGACAAGGAACTAGTTGGTGAGTTTGCAGCGCGCGTACGCCTACTTAAAAAACCAGAACCATATAAAGGAAAAGGTATCCGCTATACAGGTGAACACGTTCGCCAAAAAGCCGGAAAAACCGCTAAATAAGGAGGACGTCCATGATTTTAAAAATTTCCAAAAACGAATCTCGCTTGTCAAGACACGAGCGTGTCCGAAAATCAGTTTCAGGTACTTCTGCTCGTCCTCGCCTATCTTTATACCGTTCAAACACTCACATCTACGTCCAAATTATTGACGACACAAAAGGCCATACCTTGGTTGCTGCTAACACCAAAGAACTTAAACTTGGCAAAAACTTAGAAGCAGCCACTGCCCTTGGGACAACAATTGCCAAAAAAGCACTGAAAGCGAAAATCAAAGCAGTTGTTTTTGACCGCTCAGGTTATCTATACGCAGGTCGTGTTAAAGCCCTTGCAGAAGCCGCTAGAACTGCCGGACTTGAGTTTTAAAGGAGTAAATTATGTACGATAAATTTGAAAAAGAAGAAAAAGAATTTGACGAAAAAGTCGTTCATATTGGTCGCGTTACTAAAGTCGTTAAAGGTGGTCGTCGTTTCCGCTTTTCTGCACTTGTAGTTGTCGGAAACCACAAAGGCAAAGTAGGTTTTGGAACAGGCAAAGCCAACGAAGTTCCAGACGCTATTAAAAAAGCGATTGAACAGGCTAAGCAAAACCTAATAACTGTGCCAATTGTGAATAACACCATTCCTCATTACATTGAAGGTGTATACGGCTCTGGCCATGTAGTCCTTAGACCAGCCTCAGACGGTACTGGTATTGTTGCTGGTGGTGCGGTTCGCGCGGTTTGTGAACTGACAGGTGTGTCTAACATTTTGTCTAAATCCCTTGGTTCTCGCACACCTATTAACATGATTAGAGCAACTTTTGAAGGTTTTAAACTACTTAAAACTAAAGAAGAAATCGCTCGTCTACGTGGCGTGGAGGTAAAAAGCCTATGAAACTAAAAGTTGTGCTAAAACGTTCTTTAATCGGACGTTTACCACGTCAAGTTAAAACTGCCGAAACTTTGGGCCTAAAGCGCATCAACGACGAAGCGGTTTTAGAAGACAACGCTGTAAACCAAGGCAAAATTAAAACTATTGCTCACTTGGTTGAAGTCAAGGAAGCGAAATAAGGAGGCCTTTGTTTATGTTAAATGAACTTAAAAACTTACGTCCACGTCCAGATAAGAAACGACTAGGTCGTGGAATTGGCTCAGGCACCGGAAAAACTTCTGGTAAAGGCCACAAAGGTCAAAACGCACGTTCTGGCGGTGGCACTCGCCCAGGCTTTGAAGGTGGGCAACTTCCACTTTTCCAACGTTTGCCAAAACGTGGTTTTCACTCACTTAACCAAACTAAAAACGCAATCGTTTCACTAAGTGCTTTAAACTGCTTTGAGCCAGAGACTGTGGTTACAGTTGACCTGCTTTTAGAAAAAGGTCTTATTTCTAAACCTTTTAAAGCAGTTAAAGTCCTAAACGGAGAACTTTCACAAAAACTAACTTTAAAAGTTCACCAAATCTCTAAATCTGCCTTAACTAAACTCCAAGAACTTGGTGGCAAATTTGAGGCAATTTAACAATGAATAGAGTCAAAAGAATTTTATCCAATAAACAAATTTTGCAAAGATTTATCTTTACACTTGCTCTACTTTTAGCACTAAGGGTGATGTCTTTCATCCCCATGCCCTTGGTCAACGTAGACGCAATTCGCAACCTATTTGAAAATGGACTTGGATTCTTTGCGATTTTAAATAACTTTTCAGGAAGATCGCTTGAACGCTTTTCTTTCCTGGCAATGGGAATTTCTCCCTATATTACCGCGTCTATCGTCACTCAACTTCTGCCAATGGTAGTTCCTACCTTTAAAGAATGGCAAGAACAAGGTGAAGAAGGTCGCTACAAAATAAACAAAATCAACCGAGTACTAGCAATCGCGATTGCTTTTGTCCAAGGTATTTCGCTTGTTCTTTCTTTCTCAGCAGGCCGCGGAACTCAGTTTTTCGTAGGGTTCTCTGGAAACATCGGCATGGCGATGATCTATATTGGTTTAACTATTGCTGCTGGTACCGCAATTTGTATTTGGTTTGCCGACATGATTACCCAAAAAGGTATCGGAAACGGCTCCTCAATGCTAATTACTGCTGGAATTATTATTTCAATTCCTTCAATGTTTAGCATGATGACCAAAAAATACATCACTGAAGCTACAAGCTGGACACACTACGTTAACTTCGTGGTAATTACTCTGCTTTATATAGCTATCATTCTAGGGGTAATATTTGTTGAAACCTCTAGCCGTAAAATCCCAATTCAACACGCCAACCGCCAAGCGCAATCAGACTCAAACATTCCAATTAAAGTCAATACTGGAAACGTGATGCCCGTAATTTTTGCCTCAACCTTGCTTGGTATCCCGCAAACAATTACTGGTTTCATTACGCAAAACTATTCATCTGGTGGTGGTTTTTGGGTTAACGAAATCTTTAACTTCCAAAGACCAATTGGCTACATTATCTATATTCTGTTAATTATTGCTTTTTCGTGTTTCTACACTTTTATGCAGTTTGACCCTGAAAAAATTTCTGACAACTTATCTAAATCAAACGCCTACATTCCAGGAATTCGTCCAGGTGAGGACACTAAAGACTTTATTGCCAAAACTTTATTTAAAGTCAACGTTATCGGCACAATTTACTTAGTAATTATCTCATCACTGCCAATTTTAACAGCTGTTATCTTTGGTCTACAAGGTGCAGAGGCTTCTGCCATTACTCTTGGTGGAACATCACTACTTATCGTTGTTGGTGTGGCTATAGAAACTACTAAACAAATTGAAACTGACGCGGAAAGCAATCAATATAGGGGGATTTTTGGTTAATGATAATTATCTTAATGGGGCCTCCTGGTGGAGGTAAAGGCTCACAAGCCAAAGTTTTAAAAACTCACTACTCAATTCCCCACATTTCTACCGGGGATATGTTTAGAGAAAACATTAAAAACGAAACAGTGCTAGGCAAGAAAGTCAAAGCAATTCTCGCAGCCGGAGAACTAGTTCCAGATTCTTTAACCGATGAACTAGTCTTGGACCGTTTAAGTCAACCAGATGCTAAAGGCGGGTTTATCTTAGATGGATACCCTCGCAATCTTGCTCAAGCCGTTGAACTTGACCGAATTTTGGCTAAACTCGGATTTACAATTACTAAAGTGGTTAATATAGATGCCACTGACGAACTAATTGTTCAACGTCTTGCTGGTCGCCGAGTTTGTCCTAAATGTGGAGAGACTTACCACATTCCAAACATGCCACCGCAAGTTGAAGGCAAATGCGACAAGTGCTCAGCTGATATTGTGCAACGAGCAGATGACCAAGAGTCAACAATTCGCGCAAGACTTGCACTATATCACGAAAACTCCAAACCAATCGAACAGTTTTACGAAGACAAAGGTCTGTTTTGCACAGTTGACGGCAATATTTCCATTGAACACACTAAAGCCCAAATTATTGAGGTTTTAGGTAAATAGTTATGATTACTATTAAAACCCCTGAACAACTTAGTAAAATGAAAGAATCCGGCAGGATTCTTTCAGAACTAAGAAAAGAACTAGAACAACACTTAAAACCAGGTGTATCTACTCTTAAACTAGACGAAGTTGCGGCTAAGTTTTTAGCCGAGCGCGGTGTTGTTTCTTCTTTTTTAAACTACGAAGGCTACAAGCACTCAATTTGTGCGAGTGTCAATGACTGCGTAGTTCACGGCATTCCTTCTAAAGACGTGGTTTTAAAAGACGGTGACATTATTTCGCTGGACTTAGGTGTCCTTAAAGACGGTTGGCACGCAGATTCTGCTTGGACTTACGAAATTGGCGAGGTCACTCAAGAAGTAAAAGACTTAGTTGCAAGAACTAAAGAAGCCTTGATGCAAGGACTTTCTGTGGTAAAACCAGGTAACTTTATTACAGATATTGGTAAAGCCATTGAAAACTACTTAAAACCGTTTAAATACGGCATAGTCCGTGAGTTTTGTGGCCACGGAATTGGCGAAAAACTACACGAAGATCCATATATTTTTCACTTCAACCAACACATGAAACACACCGAAATTAAAGAAGGTATGACATTATGTGTTGAACCTATGGTAAATCTTGGTTCACACAAAGTAAAAATTCAAAAAGACGGTTGGACAACTGTCACTAAAGACCATAAACCCGCTGCCCACTTTGAGTATACAGTTTACGTCACTAAAGACGGATATGAGATACTTACTCCCAAAATTTAAATAAAAGGTACTAAACTATGCGAAAAGAACAAATAGAAATAGACGCTGTCATTGTTGAAGTACTACCTAGCGCTGTATTTTTATGCAGACTAGAAAGTGGACACGAAATTAAGGCCAGAGTATCTGGTAAAATCCGCATGAATAACATACGCATTTTACCTGGCGATAAAGTAACTTTAGAATTATCACCATATGATTTAACTCAAGGCCGCATTATTTATCGCAAAAAATAAGGAGGACTTATGAAAGTCAGATCATCAGTTAAGCCAATGTGCGATAGCTGCAAAGTTATTAAAAGAAAAGGTTATGTGCGTGTAATTTGCGAAAACCCACGCCATAAACAAAGACAAGGATAGGAGATTAAAATATGGCCAGAATCGCCGGGGTAGATATCCCTTCAAACAAAAGAGTAGTAATTTCACTTACCTACATTTATGGTATTGGTGTTAAACTTGCTCAAAAAATCCTTCAAGATGCCGGAATCTCTGAAGACGTGCGTGTTAAAGATTTAAACGACGACGATCTTTCAAAAATCCGCAAAGAAGTAGCAAAATACACAGTTGAAGGTGACCTTCGTCGTGATGTTAACCTAAACATTAAACGTTTAATGGAAATCGGTTCATATCGCGGTATTCGCCACCGTAAACAACTGCCAGTGCGTGGACAAAACACAAGAAATAATGCCCGCACTCGCAAAGGCAAAGCAAAAGCGATTGCCAATAAAAAGAAATAGGGAGGAATGAACAATGGCTAAAAAAGTAAGCACACGTCGCAAAGCACGTAAAAACATACCTCTTGGCAAAGCATACATTCACACAACATTTAACAACACAATTGTAACAATCACTGACCTTGACGGCAACGCCATCGCTTGGTCTTCAGCAGGTGCACAAGGCTTTAAAGGTACTCGTAAATCAACAGCATTCGCTGCTCAAATCACCGCAGAAGCCGCTGCAAAAGCAGCAATGGAAAACGGTATGATTAAGGTAGAGGTTTCTGTTAAAGGACCTGGACCAGGCCGCGAGTCTGCTATTCGTTCACTGCAAGTTGCTGGTCTTGAAATTGTTTCAATTGAAGACAACACACCAGTTCCACATAACGGTTGCCGCCCGCCTAAGCGTCCACGTGGCTAGGAGGAAATATGCGTAATTTAAAATTTGAAAGACCAAACGCAATTTCCGTAATTTCTGCAGACAAAACTACTGCAAAGTTTTCAATTAAACCACTTGACCGTGGCTACGGCATCACAATCGGCAACGCTCTTCGCCGAGTACTGCTTGCCTCAATTCCAGGAGCAGCCTTAATTAACGTAGAAATTAAAGGTGTACCACACGAATTTTCAACAATCCCTGGTGTTAAAGAAGGAGTTGTTGAAATCGTTTTAAACTTAAAAGACGCAATTTTTCGCCTAGATTCAGTTGAACCTGGTTTTCGCGCAGAAGTTTCTTTGAACGACGTTGACAAAGAAATCATTACACTTGGTGACTTAGTAGTCCCAGCTGGTGTTGAAGTTGTCAATCCAGATCACGTAATTTGTCATTTAAATAAAGGAACCAGCATTTCACTTACCGCAACTTTAGCAACTGGTGCTGGATATGTTACTCAAAACGACAATAAAGCATATCTTGACCACATTGGACAAATTGCGCTAGACTCAATTTTTACCCCAGTTAAACGCGTCAACTTTAACGTTGAAAAACTGCAAGGCGGGTATGACGAGTTAATTTTAGAAGTTGAAACTAATGGCGCAATTGACGCAAAAGACGCAGTTTCTGAAGCCGCTTCTATGCTAAGTGAATTATTTGGCGCAGTTCGCCAAATTTCTGAAAACGCAGAACAATTCCAAGACTACATCACAGAAGAGGCTGAAGCGACTACTCAAGCAGTTGACAAAAACCTAACAATTGACAGACTAGATTTATCAGTTCGTCTATACAACGCGCTTTCTCGCGAAGGCATCAAAACAATTGATCAACTACTTGACATGACAGACCAAGAAATTAAAAGCATCCGCAATCTTGGTCAAAACTCATTCATTGAACTGCAAAATAAATTGGCTGAGTTTAAAGACAGCACAATTACTAAAAAAACAGTTGATGACGACGATGCTTTAATTAAAGAAATTTTTGACGATATTGAGGAGGGACTATAATAATGAGATCAAAACTATCTAGAAACTCAGCTGCCCTAAGAGCAGTACTTAGAGACTTAGCGACAGCACTAATCGTTAAAGAAAGAATTATTACTACTCACTCTAAGGCCAAAGAAACTCAGAAAATGGTAGAAAAACTAATTACCCTTGGCAAGAAAGGCGATATCAACGCTCGCCGTTTAGCCAGAACTTACCTTAGAGATGTAGAGACTGACACAAAAGGCGAAACAGTTTTAACTAAATTATTTCAAACAGTAGCCCCACGTTTTAAAGACAGAAACGGTGGCTACACAAGAATCATTAAAACAGTTGGCCGTAAAGGCGACAACGCCCCAATGTCAATTCTTGAGTTTGTATAAGGACTTTATTAAAATAATTTAATCGCAAATACAATTGAGAACCACACTTTATTAAACAAAGTGTAGTTCTCTTTTGCACTATTTTAGGAGAAATTTATTTATGAAATTAGTAAAAGAAACTAAATCAGAAGTTAAAGTTGCTTTAGTTAAAGCCAGCACTAAGTGCCTGCTTTTAAAAGAACTTTCAGAAAAAAGAGGATTCAAAGCACAAGCTGGTGAAATTCTGGATTTACTTAGTTTAGAAAATACAGGCACAGTTTATCTAGGACTAGGTGACAGAACTCACGAAGACCTTCGTTTAGCCGGCTTTAAATTAGTTAAGTTCCTTGAAGCCAGAAAAATCAAGAGTGTTAACCTAGACTTCGCGCACGTAAAAACTCTAGACACAATTTACTTAGTTGAAGGCTTTTACCACGGTATTTACCTATACAACCGCTATAGAGCCGACAAAACTCAGTTCTTGCCAGAAATCGGGTTTGGTGAGTTTGCAGATGAAAAAGAAGCGCTACTTGAACTTAAAAACTTAGCAGACTCAATTTTTCTTTGCCGTGATTTAATTAACACACCAGCAAACGACTTATATCCTGCTAACTACGCTGAGTTAATTAAAGAAACTTTTAAACCTTTTAAAGATGTGGAAGTTACTGTTTTTGACAAAAAACAAATGCAAGAACACAAACTGTATGCAGCACTTGCGGTTGGTAGTGGTTCTGACAACGACCCTAGATTTGTGGTAATTAAATATCAACCAAACAAAGCAGACGATGAATTCCTTTCTTTTGTTGGAAAAGGTATAACTTACGACAGTGGAGGATATGCTTTAAAAATCCCTTACACTAATATGCTGACAATGAAAACCGACATGTCAGGGTCTGCCGCTGTAGTTTCGGCAATTCTTGCACTTGCTAAAAACAAAGTTAAACAAAACGTATGCGGTGTAATGTCGCTTTGTGAAAACGCAGTGTCTGGACACGCATATAAGAATGGTGACGTTTTTAAAACTCACAAAGACGGAGTTACTATTCAAGTTGACAACACAGACGCAGAAGGACGAGTTTCAATGGCCGACTCAATTCACTGGGCTGCCACTGAAGTTAAGTCAAAATCAATAGTTGAGTTTTCAACTCTAACCGGCGCTTGCATTGTTTCGCTTGGAACCGACATTTCTGGTTGTGTTTCTTATCACCCAGAACTTACTCAAAAAGTAATTGAAGCAGGCGAAGAGGCAGGAGAGAGAATTTGGCAATTCCCAATTTCTAAAAAACACGAAGAAGCGGTTAAAGGAACATTTGGTACAATTAAAAATGTTTGTTCAGGTGGCGCCGGTTCAATTACTGCCGGAATTTTCTTAACTTACTTTTCTGAAAAAGTTCCGTATGTTCACGTTGACATCGCCGGAACTGCTTACAACCCACCATACCTTTACTACGCAGATGGAGCAAGCGGAGTTGGTGTTAGAACAATTTACAACTTCGTCAAGAACTCACTTAAAAAATAATTTTATGCAAATAAAAATCCCTTTAAAATGACTAAAATAACCCATTTTAATGGAAATAAAAAAGGAACACCGATGTGTTCCTTTTTTAATTATTTTAATTTAATTATCGTTCTTGTTTTCTCAAAGTGCGAAGAGCTCTTGCTGAAACCATGACTTTGTGAGTGTGACCTGCTTCGTCAGTAAATTTCACTGGTTGCAAGTTTAAGTTCCAGACTCTGCGCGTCGCGCGAAGCGAGTGTGATCGATTATTTCCGGCAAGTTGTTTTCTGCCGCTAATAGCGCATATTCCCATGTTTATAAATCTCCTCTCCAAATATTTTAGCATAATCAGGGTTTTTCCGCAATTTTAAACTTTTAGTATGTTAAACTTTAAGTATGGAAAAGAAAACAATTTTAATCACGGGAAGTTCAAGCGGAATCGGCAAAGCCGCTGCCGAAATTTTTTTAAAGAACGATTTTTTAGTATACGGAATTGATCAAAATGCATCGACTATTGAAGACAAAAACTACCAACACTTTAAAGTATCGGTAACTGATTTTAAAAACCTTCCTGATTTAAAAAATATCTCATATATTTTAAACAACGCAGGCACAATGGATGAGCAAAAGTCCTTGGAAATCAACCTACAAGGCTATATTAACATTATCAAAAAATACGAAAGTAAAGCCCTAAAGGCTGTTTTAAACATCGCTTCAACCGCTGGCCACCACGGGTTTGGCAAACCTTTACATGCAGCTGCTCAAGCAGCCCGCATTAACTACACCAAACATCTTGCCAAAACTCTTGGCGAAAAATACCAGACTTTAGTTAACTCACTAAGCCCTGGTCCAGTTCACACCAATTTAGAGCCAGACTTGTATAAAGACAAAACAGCAATGTCTGCGGTTGCAAATCAAAATATATTAAACCGTTGGATAGAGCCGAAAGAAATCGCAGAGTGGATTTACTTTATCTTAACTAAAAACACTTGTGCAACAGGGCAAGACATAATTCTGGATTTAGGTGAATGTATTAACCTAAATTTTATCTCGCCAACCCCACCTAGCCAAAAATAGCCTTATATAATATAAAGGGATTTAAGGTATAA
>CAUUBG010000020.1:0-9321 GCA_963543345.1 uncultured Acholeplasmataceae bacterium
ATACAAGGCTATTTTAGGTTCAAAATTGACGTTTTTAGAAACGTATTCACCATTAGTTAAATAAGGTGGATTTGCTGTAATTAAATCAAACTTTGTGGTGATTTTTTCAAATAAATCACTTTGAACAATCAACACATCTGCTTGTAGCTTTTTTGCGTTTTGCTTTGCAACTTTCAAGGCTTTTTTAGAGATATCTGAAAGCACAACTTTAGCAGTCGGCGCTTCTTTTTTCAAAGTAAGACCGATACAGCCTGTGCCTGTACACATATCTAAAACAGAATTAAACGAAAGTGTTTTGGCTAAGTCTATTAAAAGTTCTGTAGTGAATCTAGGTATCAAAACATTTTGGTTTACTTTAAAGTCATATCCATAGAAGTTCTGTGTGCCAAGTAAATACTGAACGGGTAAATTTTTTTCAAAAACTTGTCTCAAAATTTTAATGAACTTTAGTTTTTGAAAATAAGTTAATTTAAGGTCTTGAACTAAATAAAGTTCAAACTTAGCCTTATTTAAAATTTGGCTAAGTGTGAGTTCAACAATATTTTCTTCAAGTCCATGTTTAGAAAACAATTCTTGATAATAACTAAGTAAAGAACTTACTTGTCTAGTCTTTATTTTCGGCAAGCGCACGACGTTCAAATTCCTGTAGTAAAGGGTCAATTATTAAGGCTACATTCCCGTCAATAATTGAGTCTAGTCTTTGTAGAGTCAAGCCAATTCTGTGGTCAGTTACACGATTTTGTGGGTAGTTGTAGGTTCTAATTTTTTCAGAACGCTGGCCACGACCCACTAGTTCTCGTCTAAGTTCGCCTTCTTTGCCGGCTTTCTCTTGCATCATTTGGTCGTATAGTCTAGACTTGAACTGAATGTAGGGAGAGTCTTTGTTTTCATGTTGAGACTTTCCGTCTTGACAAGAAACTACGGTATTTGTCGGAATATGCGTTAACCTTACTGCTGATTTTGTTGTGTTAACAGACTGACCGCCTGGACCACTTGAGCAAAAGTAATCTACTCTGATTTCTTCCCAAGGTAAATTAAAGTCAATTTCTTCAGCCTCTGGTGTCACGTATACGGTAGAAGTTGAAGTGTGTACACGCCCCATGCTTTCGGTTTTTGGAACTCGCTGAACCCTGTGGACTCCAGACTCATACTTAAGCACCGAAAAGGCGTTTTCGCCTTTTACCATAAACTCAATTGTAGAAAACCCACCTTGAGTGCCTGGACTTGAGTTTAAAACTTCTACTTTCCAGCCTTTGCTGTCGGAAAAACGCTGATACATACGAAAAAGGTCTCCCGCAAAAATGTTAGCCTCGTCTCCTCCAGTTGCTCCTTTGATTTCAACAATTACGTTTTTATCGTCATCCGGATCTTTTGGAAGCAGAAGCACTTTCAGTTTTTCTTCAAGTGCCTTAATTTTTTCACTCAACTCTACTTTTTCTTCGTGAATTAGCTCAAGCATTGAAGGGTCTTCAATTTCAGTAAGTTCTTTTAACTGAGTATTTAAGTCTTTATAGGCCAAATAAGTTTCTACAATTGGCTTTAGTTTTGAAAACTGCTTTGACAGTTTAGTCATAGTTTTAACGTCTTGAACTTCGCCAAGTTGACGCTCTAAGTCAAGGTAAACTGAGTATGTTTCTTCTAATCTTTCAAACATAGTGTCTATTCTCTTTCTGTGTAGTCGTTGCTGCTTTTATCTACACCAAACTCATTGAACTTAGAGTGATTTAAAATAAAGTCATAGTTGATAAAGATATTTGCCTCACCACGACGGTTTTTCGCAATAGTTAGTGAAACTTGTTTCACATTTCGGTTAATTTGATTTGCGTTGTCAGCAAAATAAGCAGGATCGCTTTCCTGCATAGTAGTAATTATTGCGTCTTGTAAAGAGGCCTCTGGTTCATGGATAAACAAAATCACGTCGGCGTCTTGTTCAATCGCACCAGACTCGCGAAGATCTGAAAGCAGTGGAGTTTTAGACTCGCGGCGTTCAACTTGTCTGGAAAGTTGAGAAAGACACAGCACCGGAACTTGAAGTTCACGTGCAAGTTGTTTTAAAGCACGCGAGTTTTTAGCTACTTCGTTTTCACGACTCATTGACCTTGAAACATCGCCTTCAAGCAGTTGCAAGTAGTCAATTACTATAAAATCAAGTTTGTTTTTGCTTTTAAGTTGTCTACATTTTGCGCGAATATCGTTGACGTTATTGCTAATTGAGTCGTCAAAAATAATGTTTAAGTTTTTAGTAATGGCTTGAGCCTGCTCAGTAGCAGTCCATTCATCTGCACCCATGTACCCCGTGCTTAAGCGATGACTGTCAATCATTCCAACATTAGCCATAATGCGCTGAGTTAACTGCAAGTTAGACATTTCTAGTGAAAAAAATGCTACGTGTTTACCAGAATGCGCAACATTAACTGCTAAGTTAATTGCAAACGCAGTTTTACCAGCACCAGGACGAGCTGCCAAAATAATTAACTCCTCGGCTCTAAGTCCACCAAGAACGTGGTCAAGGCGAGGATACTCTGTTCTAAGACCATTAATGCCTTCACTGGAATTGGCCATGAGGTTAGCCTCTTGAACAACGAGGTCTGCAACTTCTCCGACTGTAGTAAATCCGCCGACTGTGCGTTTTTTAGTAATCCCAAAAAGTTCGGCTTCTGCCCAGTCAAAAAGTTCTGAGTACTTCTCTGAGTTTAGCATAGCACGCTCAGACATTTTCTTACTTAGTTCAATAATTTCTCGTTTAAAGGCATATCCCTTAATTACGTTAATATATGACTTGAAGTAAGAACTAGTTGCAACTAAATCAGAAAGTTCTAAAGTATACTGGTTTTCGGCAATCGGTAAACTACCACGATAAAAAGTTTTCAGTTCGTCCAAGACATCTGGAAGCGTAAAAATTTCTTTAGTTTGTCCGCACTTCAGCATAGCCTTGAAAACATTTTGATGCTTCTCTAGATAAAACATCTCAGGCGTCAAAAGATCTGCAACTTCTACTAAAATTTTGGGTTCCGCAAAAATAGCGGCTAAAAGCGCACGCTCTGCTTCTTCGGAAAAAGGAATAGCAGGCAAGACACTTGCTAAATTATTATTTGTTTTTTTAGGCTGCGTCATGATTTTGTGGGCGAACATCAACGGTTAGTTTAGCAATGAAGTCTTTATTAAAGCGAATTGTTGCCAAAAAGCGGCCGGTTGAGTTAATTGGATTTTCAAGTTCTACTTTTTTCTTGTCTATAACAATTTCGTGTTGTTCGGCTAAAGCGTCGGCTATGTGTTTAGCAGTTACCGCGCCAAACATTTTACCGCCTTCGCCAGTTTTAACCGTTACTACCACAGTTTTAGTTTCAATATTGGCCTTGAGTGCACTATACATTTTAGCGGCTTCTTTTTCTTGTTCAGCTTTCTCTAAGAAAAACTGTTCGCGGGCTTTTAGATTTTCTTCGCTTGCAGGTTCAGCAATACCTTCGTTAAATAAATATTTAGCGTAGCCTGCTGTTACTTCAATTAAGTCGCGGGCTTTGTTTTTCTTAAAATCTTTTTTCAAAATAACTTTCATATTTTCTCCCTTTTGGTTGTATTCAGCGTCTACTATGTATCTCAGTTTGATCGCAACTTCGTTAATGTTTGCGTTTGCCACTTTTGCAGCTGCTGCCTGGAAGTGTCCACCACCGCCAATTTGCTCTAAAATCAATTGAACATTGATGTTTTGTTTGATTGACCTGGCAGAAACATAGACGTCTTCGCCAATTTTGGCAATTGCAAAAGCAGCGTCAATGTTTTCAATTTTAACAGCAGCCTCGGCGATTTGGGCAAGTAACGTGCGGTCACTAATTTGCTCGTATACCGAAATAAAACCAAAGCGGTCTAAGAAAACTTGCAAGCCCGCTACTGCGTCGTTAATTAGCTGAACTGATGCCAGTTGGTTTCTGAGCCAGTCTTTAACTAAAATCATATTTGCGCCTTTTTCTTTTAAGTAAGAACAAGCCGCAAAAGTATTGGCGCTGGTTCTAAAAGTAAAGGAATTGGTATCAACCACGATTCCGGCTAAAACTGCAGAGGCTTCAGCTTGAGTTAAACTCAACTTCAGTCCAAAGAACGGAATTAAAGAAATTATCATTTCGCAAACCGATGAAGTGTTTGGCTCGATAAACTGAAACAAAGCCTTTTCAAAATTACCTTGAACTTGTCGGTGATGGTCAATTGTCAACACCCTTTCGGCTTTTTGATAAATTGCTGGTGAAATCAATCTCGCTTCGATTGAAGTGTCTACACAAATTAACAGAGTGTCTTCAGAAATCAGCGGCAGGATTTGTTCTTCACTTAAAAAACTACTTAAGAAACGCGGGTTTTCTGCAATCACAGTTTTAGCAACTTTACGAGCAGTTTCGTCAAACTGAGTTTCACGGTAATATAAATACACTTCGTCTTTTTTTACTTCTTTGGCAATTAAATAAAGCAAAAGTGCAGAGCCAAAGGAATCCGTGTCGGTGTCAGTGTGTCCCATAATCACGACGTTTTTCGCGCGGTTAATTTCGGCTTTAATGGTTTCTGCGTTGAAACGAGAAGAGACAGCATTGTGTTTTTGCACAGAGTCTACTTTTGCTCCAAAAAACTGGACGTTTTCGTTTTCTATATTGACAACCGCTTGGCCACCACCACGGTTTTGAGCAAGTTCCAGGGCTTCTTGCGCGATTTGCGCGTTTTTAAATAAGTCTAGCGTAGCCCAGGCAGCCACACCTATAGAAAGTGAAACTAAAACGTTGTTGTCTTTAGAAAGTTGATTGATTTGATCAATTATTTCAAACTTAGTGCCAATCATTTTATCTAAGTTTAAACGGTCTGCTACAAACAAGAACTTTTCGTTGCCGAAACTCTTAAAGAAGCACGAAAACTTAGCAAACCATTCAGAGATTTGAATAAAGAACTTAGATCTGAGTGCAGACTGCTGCGCAATTTCTAGTTTGGTAAGTTGCTCGTCTAAGTTCTCAATTTCAATAAACCCGATAACTGTGGTTTTATTGAAGTAAAGTTGGCGTAAATGTTCGCGTTCAGAAACATCGTACATCAAAATAGAGTGAACTGACTCGTCGTAGATTACATCAAATTCGCGCTGGTTGATTTTAAATAAAAATGGTGTTTGGTAAATTTCAATTTGTTTAGCGAGTTCTTTGGAAAACTCACTCAAATCAGTGTGCGCGCTTAATTCAGGAAAAATCTTTTTGGCGTATTCGTTTAGAAAAGTAATTTCACTTAGTTCATTTAAAGCCAGCACACAAATTGGCAGTTGGTTAAGCAGTTTATCTGAAATCTCATTGATGTTAAAAGAAACTTCTGACCACATCTCAAGACGTTTATTTAACTTAGTTTCTGCGTTTTTAGTTTTTGTTTTAATCAGTAAAATTAAACTTACAAAAAACAAAACTAAAGTTAAAAAAACTAAAGAAAGTGCAGCAATCGAAACTACTTTTTTACTTTCAGTAAAGTGTGGTGGAAAGATAAAAAGTAAAACTAAAGAGGCCACAAGAGTGACTGAAGTTGTTGCTAAAAATAGGTATTTTTTCATTTAAAACCTCCTTAATTTATATATATTATAGCTTATTTAAACGGGTTTTTTGTGTGTTCACTTGGTGTTTTTTATCAATTTTGACTAAAAAAAACTGAGGGATTTCCAGAGATTTTTGGGCAATTGAAATACAGCCTGCCTGTGGTTTTAAAAACCTATAGGATTTGACCATTGGAAACGAGATTTTGGTGTCAATTTCGTGAATTGGCAAAGGCAGTCCTTCCATTTTAAAATAAGCCTCGGCTGTGGTCCAAAGTTTAAAGAAGTATTCAACTTGGTTTGACTTAGTTAAAAAAACTTGGCGAATGTTTTCAGAAAAGCCTCTAAGCAGCACCGAAAAATCACGGTTTTTGAAAAACTCACAATCTATGCCAATAGGTTTAGTAGACATAGCAAATGCAATTATTTCAGGTTCATTTAAAATAGAGATAAAGAACTTAGATAAAAAATAGTAGTTATAAGGCATTTTATAGTAGTTAATTTGCTTAGTTGTTGTAAAAAAGTTTTCAGTTAAAACTTTATTTAAAAGTAAATGCTTTAACACTGAGTAAAGTTTTTTGTCCGGCAAATCTGTAAAGTCTATGTCTGGATTTGCCTGAACTATTGCCTTTAAATTTGTAGTTTGCGTGTAGGTTAGTAAATAGATTTTTTTCATAACTGATTTGTTGGTATTTTAAGTAAAAAAAGAACCAGGTTAAAATCGGTTCTTTTTTTAAAAAAAATTATCAAATTCTTATTCTTTTACGAAAGGAAGTAGTGCCATGTGGCGAGCGCGTTTGATTGCAATTGCAAGTTGACGTTGCCATTTAGCACAAGTTCCAGTCATTCTACGAGGTAAAATTTTACCACGTTCAGAGATGAATTTTTTAAGTAGTTCAACGTCTGTGAAATCAATTTTCTCAATTTTGTTTTGAGTGAAATAACAAACTTTGCGTCTACGTTTAAATTGTCTTTTTTGCATGTGTTAATTCTCCTAAAAAATTTTTTTAAAATAAAACCTAAAGGTCTAAATCTGAATTGTCTGATTTGGGTGCATCGGCGTTTAAAGGATTGTCTGCCTGCATGTCTCCAAAAGACTCAGTTTGGCCTGAATTTGATTGTGGTGAATATGCAGATACAAACTCACCGCGTTCTTGGCGTTCACGAATGCGACGTTCTCGCTCTTCACGGGTTGAAAGCATGTCAACTGAGTCTACAATGATTTCAAAAGTCAAAAAAGACTCGCCGTTTTTTTCAACAAAACTACGTGAACGAACTTCGCCTTCTATAGCCACTAAATCGCCTCGGTGGGCAAAGTTGGCAATAAAGTCAGCAGGTGCTTTAAATGCTACACAATGAAAGAAATCAGCCTGGTCTTTAGTGAAGCGAGAAACCGCTATACTAAAGGTTGTAAAGGTTGAACCTTCTCTAGTTTTTCTGGCAACCGGGTCTTGAGCCAAGCGGCCTGTTACCGCGATTCTATTCATTATTCTTCTTCCTTAACGGTGATATCGCGAATAATGTTTTCATTGATTCTAATCAAACGGTTAAACTCTTTAATGCCTTCTGGTGTAGTTGACACTTTAAGTTGAACATAGTAGCCTGATTTAAAACCTTGAATTTCGTATTGAAGTTCTTTAATGCCAAGTTCTTTTAACTCAAGTAATTCAGAATTATATTGAGTAAAAACAGCATTTAAAGAATTAATAACTTCCTTGATTTTATCGCTATCAAGGGTAGGTTTAATAATATACATCGCAAAATATGTACTGTTCATATATTCCTCCTTATGGTTTAAACAGCTGACTATTCAGGTCAGCAAGGTGTTTTCAACAAAAAAATTATACCACATTTGTGGGTTTCAGACGCCAAATAACTGCAGTGCTACGAGTTTAGTTTTTTGCAATTTACGCTGATTTTGCCCTTTCGATAACTTGATCAATAATCTCTTTTGGAAGAAAAACATCCATGTTTACATTGTGTTTAATCAGTTCTTTGATGTTTTTTGAAGAGATAAACAAAAACTTGTGGTCAGCAATTAAATAAATTGTGTCAATGCTTTTGTCTAAAGTCTGGTTGAAATTATAAAGGTCTTGTTCATATTGCAAATCAGCAATGTTTCTAATACCACGAGCAAGTAAAGAAATATTTTCATTTTTGGCAAACTCAACGGTCAAACCGTTGGTTGTTTTAACTTCAACGTTAAGTAAGTTTTTGCAAACTAACTTTACCATTTCTAAACGTTCGCTTTGCGTAAATAAGTATTGTTTTTCTAAGTTATTTGAAACTAAAACTACGACTTTTTCAAACTGTTTTGCTAGTCTTTTAATGATTTCTAGGTGTCCCAAAGTTATTGGATCAAAGGAACCAGGTAAGCAAACTGAGTTAGTTTTGTTAATATTTGCATTTGTTTTTTTTAATTCAGACATTGAAAAACCTCTTTGTAAATTAAAAAAAGGGTTGAGCCCTTTTTTTAAAAAAAATATTTTATAGAATGGCAGGGGTAGTAGGATTCGAACCCACACCAAGGGTTTTGGAGACCCGCATGCTACCGTTGACACCATACCCCTGTTTAATATTTCCAGGCAGAACCTGGAAATATTTAAATTATGGTTGATACTTATTTAGAATCTGGTAAACTTTCGTCTTTAACTTCTGATTCTGAGTTTTCAGAAACAGTTTCTTCACCTGCATTTGCGCTAGACTCTTTGTATTCCGCCTCTTGAGCAGTCGGTTGTTTTGCAAATTGATGTCTTGATTTTCTGTCTTTAAGAATTTCAACGATGAATTTATGGAAAACAATTAAATAAATAATACCAAGACCAACTAGTGAAGTTAACACTGATTGCCAAATAATTTTTCCGTTATATTGATTTAAGCTATATTGTTTAAACTCAGCAAAAGTTTTGTTTTCTTTGTATTTATTGATACTTTCAACAGCGTTTGCTTTGGTGTGAATTACTTCTTGATTACCTTCTAGTTTAAGGCCGGTTTTTGCAAATTCAACTACAGTTTGTTTATGTCCATACTCAGCAATTTTGCTGTCTTTGATTTTAGCGTTAATAGTTTGGATAAATAGTCTTTCAATTTCAAATGGTTTTTCTTTGTCTGCGGTTTCTACAATAGTTGGGTATTGCGGAAATAAGTTAACACCTGTATTGTCGCTGGTTGGCTTGCCTGCTTCTTTTGAGTTTGAGTTAAAAACAATGTCTAGCTTAAATAAAACTTTTGAGTTAGTGATATAAGAAGGTATTTCTGTGTAGTCTTGCTGAGAAGGGTCAACTAAATCAGTTTTGCCGTATTTTCCGCTTTCTATAAATAAAAGAAAACCAAGTGCATTAGTTTTGCGATTTTGAACAGCAAAAAACATTAGTTCAAGATCTTTAACTTCATTGCCTGCCTTTTCTGGGAATTTAGCAGTAAAGTAAGCTTGTGGTTGGATATTGAAGTTATGAAAAGCAGCGTAAGAACGCAGAAACTCACTTCTTGCGTGTTCTTTATTTTTAGCCTCTGCACCTAAATAGGTTTTATAAGTTGCAGCTGGTGATAATTGGTTAGTTGTGTCTTTGAAAAAAGAAGTTCTACGGTCTTTAAGTCCAGTGATAATAATTGAATATAAAATAAACGCAAGAAATGCAAGTAAAATTACTAGGAAAAATATCCTTTGAATACCAAATTTTTTAGTTTCATTTTTTGACATTGTTCACCTCGTTAACAGGTATTATTATATAACATCTAGTTTAAATTAAGCGCTATATAAAATATTTGGATATTTTTTT
>CAUUBG010000021.1:0-9223 GCA_963543345.1 uncultured Acholeplasmataceae bacterium
CAAGTCCTTTTGAGGCACTTGCTCTGCTTTGTATATATTATATTATGGTAAAATATTTAGGTATGCATGGAGGAATTATACATATATGAAAATAGAAAAATTAGAAAAAAATCAAATTAAAGTGACAGCAAAAGTCTCACTTTCTGACTTTGAAAGCGGACTTGACTACGCATATCAATTAGTAAAAGAAAAAGTAGAAATCAAAGGTTTTAGAAAAGGTCAAGCGCCTCGTTCAATTTATGAAAACAGATATGGCAAGGCTTCACTTTTCAACGACGCTTTAAACTTCGTTATCAACGCTAAGTTTGAAGATGTGCTTTTTGCCAAAGAATACGAAGTAGTTGCAGAACCTACAAACGTTGAACTAAATCCAAAAGAACCTAAACTTGCTGAAGAAGAGTTTGAAGTAATTTTAACAATTCCAGTCAAACCAGAAGTTAAACTTGGGCTGTATAAAGGCATTGAAATTAAAAAACCAAACGCTAAAGTTACCGCTAAAGAAGTTGACGAAAAAATCACTGAAGAACTTAACCGCTCTGCTAAACTAGTTGCCAAAGACAAACTTGTTGAAAAAGGAGACACTACCAACATTAACTTTGAAGGTTTTGTTGATAACGTGGCTTTTCCTGGTGGAAAAGGCACTGATTTTGATTTAAAAATAGGATCTGGTCAATTCATCCCTGGTTTTGAAGAACAACTAATTGGCCTAAAAGCCGGTGAAGAAAAAGACGTTAACGTAACTTTTCCAGAAGACTACCAGGCTGCTGACTTAAAAGGCAAGGCTGCTGTTTTTAAATGCAAAGTTAATTCAGTTAAAGTATCTGAACTACCTGCTTTAACCGATGAATGGGTTAAAGATCTGAAAAAAGACAAAATTGAGACAGTTGAACAATACAAGGCTCACATGAAATCAGTTATTTCTCAACTTAAAGAAAAACAAGAAAACGAACGCATCAAAAAGGAAGCCCTTGAAGAGGCTTCAAACAACGCAGTTATTGAAATCCCTGAGGCTATGATTGAAGCGCAAGCCAACCGCAATCGTCGCCGAATTGAAGAAAGCCTTAAAGCCTATGGTTTAAACTACACTCAATACTTAGAAATGACTGGCAAAAAAACAGAAGACGCACTTGCTGAAGAGAAAAAAGCAGCATATGAACAAATTCACGAAGCCTTGACACTAGATGCAATCGCAAATGCTGAAAAACTAGTGGCAACAGACGCAGAGATAGAGGCACATTTTGCCGAAATCGCCAAACAATACAACACTTCAGTTGAAGAAGTTAAAAAACAACTAAGTAAAGATAATGTAGCAAAAGACTTAAAAGTCGGAAAAGCACACGACTTTATTGTCAAAAATGCTAAACTAGTATAAAAATGGATTTAAATCAAGAAAATTTACTGCCTGTTGTTCCACTTAGAAACTCAGTACCACTACCAGCCACTTCACTTCGTCTAGACATTGGCAGACCAAGTTCTGTAAAAGCGTTGGACGCCGCGGAACGCGGAACTGGTAAACAAATTATTTTGTTAATTCAAAAAAACCCAGACATTGAAAACCCAGAACAAAAAGACCTAGAACAGTTTGGGGTAATTGCCAAAGTGGGATTTAAGATAAAAAATGACCTGCCTGGCACAGAAAGTTCATATAAAGTTAAATTCCATGTCTCTAGACGAATTAAACTAATAAATTACTTTCCGGCATCTAGTCAATCTCCATTTGCTTCGTGTTCTTTTGAATACGCAGATGTAGAAAACCAAAATCTATCTGAAAAAGCCTTAGTTACGCAAAAACTGTTAGTTGGAAAAAATCGTGAGTTTTTAAAATCAGCACCTGGTGACTCAAAAGAACTTTCCAACGTCGAGTTTAATTCAGCCGAAGAGGTTTATTTGCTTGGCAATAGTTTAACTCGCGAGTTTGCGCGTAGACTAAACTACCTAAACGCAAATACCATGGAAGACTTGCTAAAAACTGCGTTAATTGACTTTGAGTATTTGTCTATGACGAATTCCTTGGAGAAAAAAATCCAAGAAGAAGTACAAAGATCGATAGATGAAGCACAACGCGAGTACTTTTTGCGCGAAAAAATGAAAGCGATTCAAAACGAACTTGGAGACCGCGCCCGCAAGATTGACGAAATTGAGCAAATCAGAGCAGCAATATTGGCTGCTAAAATGCCTGCACAAACTGAGGCTAACTTACTTAATGAATTAAAGAAATACCAAACTGCCTCTTCATATTCTCCTGAAGCAGGTTCAATTAAAACTTATCTAGATTTTGCAGTCTCTCTTCCTTGGAATAAATTTTCAAAAGACTGCACTGACATTAAAAAAGTTAAAAACGCACTTGACAAAAAACACTATGGGCTAAAACAAGTTAAAGATAAAATTCTTGAGTATTTGTCTGTCCAAATCAAGACCAAAAAAGTCCCACAAGCAATTCTTTGTTTAGTTGGACCTCCTGGAACTGGAAAAACCTCTTTAGCGATTTCTATCGCTGAGGCTTTAAATAAACACTTTACCAAAATATCTTTAGGTGGAGCAGATGATGAGTCTGATATCCTTGGTTTTCGCCGCACATACGTTGGGGCACTTCCTGGCCGAATTTTAAAAGGCATGGTTAAAGCTGGCACTAAAAACCCACTTTTCTTACTGGATGAAATTGACAAAATAGGCAAATCTCACCGTGGAGACCCAGCGGCTGCTTTACTTGAAGTTCTAGACCCTTCGCAAAACTTTCGTTTTGAAGACCACTTTTTAGAAGAACCATTTGATCTTTCTAAAGTGATGTTTATCACAACTGCCAATTACTTGGAAAACATTCCTGAGCCTTTAATGGACAGAATGGAAATTATTCAGTTAAGCAGCTACACTGAAGTTGAAAAATACCACATTGCCACTGAATACTTAATTCCAGAAAACTTAAAACTAGCCGGAATTAAATCAGGTCAATTAACTTTCACAGACTCAGGCATTTATAAACTAATTCAGCACTATACACGTGAAGCCGGAATTCGCGAACTGAATCGACTAATTGGCACGATTTCTCGCAAGTTTGTCAAAAAACTATTGGCCAAAGAACTGACATCTTTAGAAATCAACGAAGGCAACTTAGAGGAATACCTTGGTAAGTTCAGATTTTTCCACAATATTGCAGACCAAAAAGACCAAATTGGAGTTGTAACTGGCCTTGCTTATACCGCGTATGGTGGCGATACTTTGAAAATTGAGGCAAATACTTATGCCGGCAAAGGCGACGTTGTTTTAACCGGAAAACTAGGCGACGTCATGAAAGAGTCTGCGATTACCGCGCTTTCTTTTGTGAAATCTAAAGCCGAAGAGTTTGGAATTGACCCCGAAATATTTGGGAAAAACACCATTCACATCCACGTGCCGGAAGGTGCTGTTCCAAAAGACGGGCCAAGCGCGGGTATCACAATGTGCACAGCGATTGTCTCTCTATTGACAAAAAAACCAGTTAAACATACAGTTGGAATGACTGGAGAAATTACTTTAACCGGCCAAATTTTGCCAATTGGAGGTCTGAAAGAAAAAGCAATTTCTGCACACCGCTCTGGTTTAAAACAAATCTTGATTCCAAAAGACAATGTTCGCGATGTTCAAGATATTCCTGAAGAAGTACTTAAAGACCTTGAAATTACGCCTGTGTCTGAAATCAAAGAAGTTCTAAAAGCAGCTTTAGTTGCTTAAATAAGTAATTTTAATTAAATGTTTGTCAAATCAGTATTTGATTTAAAAACTAAACCGACCTACTTACCCGAAGTTTTGCTGCTTGGGCGCAGTAACGTAGGTAAATCTAGTTTTATTAACAACTTTTTTCAAAGCAAAATCGCTAAGGTTTCTCAAAAACCCGGCAAAACTATTGCGCTTAACTACTTTAAATACAAAGACTTGTTTTATTTAGTTGACACACCTGGCTACGGGTTTGCTAATGTTGACTTTAAAACTCAAGAAAGTTTCACACGTCTGCTCGGTACTTACATTGGTACACGAGACTACTCTTTAGTTTTGATGTTAATGGATTTTTATGTAGGTCCAACTCAAAAAGACTTAGAAATGTATGAATATTTGCAAAGCCAAGGCATTTGTCCTTTAATTTGTTTTACTAAAGTAGACAAGGAAAAAAAGTCTAAGGTATTTAGTAAAAAAAACCAATTTCAAAAGCAGTTTCCAGACTCTAACTTATTTTTTGTGAATAACGAAGTTGCATTTTCTAGTCAAGTACTAATTGAACACTTAACTAATTATTTTAAGGAGAAAACAGCATGAAAAAAATTATTATCATGACCGATTCATCCCCAGATATTTCGCCTGAATTTAAAAAAAGTGCAGAAATTTTTCAGTTTCCTTTCCAAATTACTTTTAACGAAGAAACTTTTCCAGATAATGGTGAAAACGACGCACTTGAGTTTTTTGCCAAAGTCAATCAAACTAAAACTCAAGATGTTCCAAAAACCGCTGCTCCCAGTCCTGAGGTTTTTCTGAGTCTAATTGAAAGTCAACTTAAAGGAAACGACTACTATTTAGTTTACTTTGGAATAGGATCTAGATACTCAGCCTCTTTAAACTACTTTCAAGTTGCCCTAAAGAATTTACCTACTGAATATAAAAGCCGCACTTTTTTTATAGACACCTGGCAAATTGCTTCAGGTGTAACTATGCTAATTAAAAAAGCAGTTGAAATTAAAGACCAAGTTCAGTCAATTGACGAGTTTTTAGATTTCTTAAACGAATACAAAAAAGGCATGGTTATTGAGTTTATAGCAAAAGACCTTAGTTACCTAAAAAGAAGTGGCCGAGTTTCTGGCATGCAGTCGCTAATTGGCTCTATTTTGCAAATCAAGCCAATTTTTCACTCAGAGCAAAACGATATCTTACCAAGAAAATCCATAGGCACACACATCAAAGCCTTGGAAAATGTGTTTAATGTTTTTTTTGAGCACTACAAAAAAGGTGAGATTGACGAAAAAACCGTGGCTATTGCAACAATTGAAGATGAACGTTTTGTTAAATATTTAGAAGACAAGATAAGTGAAAATTGTCCAGATATCACGACAGTTCGCGCGTTTTTAACTAAAACTATTTGTGTGCACTCAGGTGCTAACATTACTGGGATTTGCTATCACGTCAAAAAAGCAAGTTAATTTAAAAACAAGATAAAAATGGATAAAAAATATAGTTTTGCAACCGATTCTTTAATTTATGAGCGTTGGCTTAAAGCCAATGCTTTTTTGCCTAGTCAAAAAGGCAAAGGTTTTACTGTTGTAATTCCACCGCCAAATATCACCGGAATTCTGCACATTGGACACGCTTACGACAACACCCTTCAAGACGCCGTAATTCGTTTTCAAAGAATGCAAGGAAAAGCCGCACTTTATTTTCCCGGAACCGACCACGCTGGAGTTGCAACTCAGGCTAAAGTTGACGCTAAGTTAAAAGAACAAGGCACTAACCGTTTTGAAATTGGCAGAACCGAGTTTTTAAAAGCAGCCTGGGACTGGAAAACAGAACACGAAGACACAATTCGCCGACAATGGCAAAAAATGGGGCTGTCTCTAGATTATTCTCGTGAACTATTTACTCTTGACAAAGGACATTCTGAAATTGTTGCAAAACGTTTTATTGAACTTTATGAATGCGGACTGATTTACCGCGATTATAAAATTATCAACTGGGACATTCAAGCAAAAACTGCACTTTCAAATATAGAAGTCGTACATAAAGAAAGTAAGTCTAAACTTTACTTTATTAAATATTTATTTAAAGGAAGTGAAACTGACGGAGTAGTGGTTGCAACTACTCGCCCAGAGACTTGTTTTGCAGATCAAGCGTTAATGGTTAATCCGAAAGATGAAAGATACCGCACGCTAATTGGCAAGACCGTTTTAATCCCAACTACTAACATAGAAATTCCAATAATTGCAGATGAATACGTGGAAAAAGACTTTGGAACAGGGGTTGTAAAAGTAACTCCTGCTCACGACCCAAATGACTTTGAGGTTGCAAAAAGACACAATCTAGCCAAACCGCTTTGTATGCATGAAGACGGAACTTTGAATGAAATGGCCGGTAAATATGAAGGTCAAGACCGTTTTGTTTGCCGAGCGAATTTACTTGCAGATTTGACTGAAACTGGTCAGTTTATTAAAGCCGAAGAGCACCTTAACTCAGTTGGCTACTCTGAGCGTACAGATACAGTAGTTGAACCTAGACTTTCACTTCAATGGTTTTTAAAAATGGATTATTTTTCAAAACTAGCGCGTAGTTCTAAAACTAAGTTTTATCCGGCTAGATTTAAAAAAATCTTTATCAACTGGATGACAGATACCCTAGACTGGTGTATTTCTCGCCAAGTTTGGTGGGGACACCGTATACCAGTTTGGTATAAGGGCACAGAAATCAAAGCACAAATTGAATCGCCTGGAGAAGGTTGGCGCCAAGACGAAGACGTTCTTGACACTTGGTTTTCTTCATCTCTTTGGCCACTTTCTTGTCTTTCACAAAAACCAGGTGATTTTGAGCGTTTCTTTCCGACTCAACTGCTTGTAACTGGATACGACATCATATTTTTCTGGGTTTCTAGAATGATTTTCCAAAGTCTAGATATTGCCAAAACCGACCCTTTTAAGGAAGTTTTAATTCATGGGCTTGTCAGAGCAGCAGACGGCCAAAAGATGTCAAAATCGCTCAATAACGGGATTAACCCATTTGACGTGATTAAAGAGTTTGGAGCAGACAGTTTAAGATATTTTTTAGTAACCTCGTCATCTCCTGGGACTGATATTAGATATGACCGCGTCAAAATAGAGTCTGCCTGGAATAATTTAAATAAACTTTGGAACATCTCTAGGTTTATTTTAAACGACTTTACAAAACCTGTAAAAACAGTTCTAGCCAAAACTCTAGCAGATAAATATATCTTGGCATGTTTAAACGAAACTGTTTTGAAATACACACGTTTATTTAAAAAATATGAGTTTCAAGAAGCCGCTAAAGTTTTGCAAAACTTTATCTGGCAAGACTTTTCATCTGAATACTTAGAAATTGCAAAAGTTCAAAAAAGAACTGAAGAACTCAAAGATAACACTAACAAAATTTTGGTCTACGTACTTAGCCAAATTCTAAAACTACTGCACCCTATAGTTCCTTTTGTAACAGAAAACATTTTTTCAATGTACAACTCAGAACTTTTAATTAGTGCTCATTGGACAAAGTCTAAAAAAGAGGACAACAAGACAGCTTTTACGGATTTTGAAATATTTAAAAAAGTGCTTTTAATGCTGCGTTCATACATAGCCGAAAACAAAATTAGTAAAGCCTTATCTGTTACTTTGGTTGCTAAAAATAAAAAAACCAAAGCAATACTTTTTGAAAACCTTGAAAACATTCGTTCAATTTTAAAACTTTCAGAACTAAACTTAGCAGACACTTGCGTGGTTGATTCTGCTGAGTTAATTGACGCTAATTTCTCGGTTTTTGTACACGCAGAAAAACAAAATCCAGAACAACTAAAAGAACAACTTAAATACCTTGAGGCTGAAATTAAAAGATCTGAGTCAATTTTAAATAATTCTGGTTTTTTAGCCAAGGCTCCTGCTGCTAAAATTTACTTAGAAAAAGAAAAGTACGCAAAGTACTTAAAAGAATTTGAAAAAGTTAAAAATGCACTTGAAAGATAAATTAAACCTTTTACTCAAACATCTTTACATTAGAACTGGCTATCCAAAAGACGAAAATATTTTAAGAATTAAAAAAGCCTTAAAGTATCTAAACTTGGATTTTCAAAACACTTTTAAAGTTCACGTAGTTGGCACTAACGGCAAAGGCAGTACAGCGATTTTTTTAGCCAAACTCTTTGAGCGTAAATATAAAAAAGTCGGTCTTTTTATTTCACCTCACTACATTGACTTTGGTGAGCGTATCCAAGTTAACTCGAAACAAATTAGCGCAAAAAAACTATATTCTATTTTAACTAGTTTACTATACGATGGTTTTTTTCAACCCTATTCCTTTTTTGAACTAACTTTTTTAACAGCCTTAATTTGCTTTAAAGCCCAAAATTGTGATTGTCTTGTAATTGAGGCTGGAATTGGCGCAAAAAATGATGTGACAAACTGTTTTAGATACAAAGCATCTTTTTTGACCAACATCGGACTTGACCACACTGAAACGCTGGGCACTAGTCTTGAAGATATTTTTAAGGATAAAATCGCTACTTTGAAAGACCATCAGTTGTTTTTTACAAACGATGTAACTTTTTTTGAAGAAATTAAGCGAATTGGTGAAACTAACCATTCGCCAGTTTTTTTAACTGATTTTAATAAGTTTGTCATCAGTAAAGAAAATCAAGTCATATACGACAAAACGCATATTTTTAAAACTAATTTTAATGAAGGCTTTTTAAAACAAAATTTGGCTTTGGTTTTAACTTATTTTCTTAATTTTACCGATATTTCTGTTAAAAAAATCCAAAAAACTTTAAAAAAAACAAAAATCCCTTTTAGATTTGCTAAATTAAAGTCAAATATTGTAGTAGATGGTGCTCACAATCCAGCAGCAATTTCTCAAATCATTCCTGAAATTAAAAAACTAAAAAATCCGTGTGTGGTGCTTTCTGTTTTGAAACCCAAAGACTGCGCAGGTATTTTTGAACTTTTTTTAAAAGAAAAAATAGAAGTTAAGTATCTAGATTTTCCAGATATCCGCAGTTATTCATTTAAAGAAATTAAAACCCCTAACATACAATATTTAAATTCACTTACCGAACTTAATCTTAAAACAAACAAAACCTATATTTTTACAGGTTCTATCCACTTTGTTGGCTATATAGTTTCTGAACTTAAAAAAAATAGAGTGCTTAAATAAGCACTCTATTTTTTTTAAAAACAATTTTTTAAAGAATAATTGTTTCTTTGTTTTCTATATCTTTTGGTTGGATTTTTAATTTTGCAATTTCGTCTCTCAGGAAGTTGGCTTTTAAATATAGTCCAACGATTCCAACAATCGTAACAAAGAAACCAACAATCAACAAAATATCGTGAACTTTTTCAATGTCAAACTCGTTAACTAGCGAAATTATGTAAAAAACTAAATAGGTAATGCCAATAGCAGTTATTCCTGAGAAAAAGACAACCATTGTAAACGCGTATAGTCCGATTAAACTTGTAAGTAAAAAAGGTAATACTAATAAAACAAAAATAGGTAT
>CAUUBG010000022.1:0-8841 GCA_963543345.1 uncultured Acholeplasmataceae bacterium
GACAAGCAAATTATTGATGACCTTGGATTTGAAGAAGACAAGAGATTTACACTACACTACAACTTCCCACCTTACTCAGTTGGTGAAACCGGCAGATACGGAGCACCTGGCCGTAGAGAAATCGGACACGGTACTTTAGCGCGTCGTGCAATTCTTCCAATGCTTCCATCTGAAGAAGAGTTCCCATACACTGTGCGTTTAGTTTCAGAAATTCTGGAATCTAACGGTTCGTCTTCAATGGCAACAGTTTGTGGCTCAACCTTAGCCTTAATGGCAGGTGGTGTACCTTTAAAATCACCAGTTGCAGGTATTGCAATGGGTCTAATTAAAGAAGGTAAAAACTACACAATTTTAACCGACATTCAAGGTATGGAAGACCACCTAGGTGACATGGACTTCAAAGTTGCCGGAACAAAGACAGGTATTACTGCTTTGCAAATGGACATTAAAATTGACGGAATTGACAAAGCCATTTTAACCGAGGCTTTAGCTGATGCTAAAGAAGCGCGTTTTGCTTTGCTTGCTCACATGCAAACTACCATCGCTGAGCCAAGAAAAGAAGTTGCAGACTGCGCACCCCACGTTAAAGTTCTAAACATCAACCCAGATAAAATTAAAGATGTAATTGGCAGTGGTGGCAAAGTGATTAACCAAATCATTCAAGATTGTGGAAACTGTGATATTGAAATTTCTCAAGACGGAAAAGTGGTAATTAGACACCCCGAGGCTAAATACATCCAAATGGCTTACGACAAGGTATATAACTTAACTCGCGAAGTTGAAGTTGGCTCAGTTTACGAAGCAAAAGTTACTAGAATTGAAAAATATGGGGCTTTCGTTGAACTTTGGCCAGGCACAGAAGGTTTAATGCACATCTCTCAAATCGCGCTTGAACGCATTGAAAAAGTAGAAGACGTGCTTTCACTTGGCGACCAAATCTTAGTTAAATGTATCGGCGTTGACGAAAAAGGTAGAGTTGACCTTTCCAGAAAAGAAGTTTTAAAGAAAAACAAAACTAAATAGGTTCTATAAGTAAAAAAATACACAAACAATCGAGCGGAAACGTTAGGAAAGTCCATGCTAGCACTGGCTGTGATGCCAGTAGTGATTGTGCCAAGGCAATAAATAACCTTGGGCAAGGCAACGCACTGCCTTGACGACGAAAATATTTATTTTCATAAAGTGCCACAGAGACGAGTTGATTTAGTTCAAGTGAAACGGGTAAACTCCACAAGCTAGAAACCCAAATTTTGGTAGGGGAACCGCTTTTGTTTCAAATTAAGAAGAGACAAACGGAATGCGCATGCATTAGATAAATGATTGTTTAAATACAGAACATGGCTTATTATGTATTTTTTTTAAAAACGACTGCTTTGCAGAGAGTTTAACTTTGCAGGCAGTCATTTTTATTTACTAATCTAAATAATATACACAAATAGTTTTATTTTTTAAAACTTAAAGAGGTGAAAAATGTTAATCCTATTAATTTTTATATGTTTAATAGTTTTGCTTTTAGCACTAATTTTTTTAGCCTTTTTAATAAGTTCGCTAAGAAGAAAGCAATATTATGATTTTGTTGATAAACATAGTTTAGGTTTGAAGAAATTAAGAGAACTTAATTTAGAGTACCAGTTTCTTAAAGTTGAAAACTTTAATTTAGAAAAAATTTATGATAACGAACATTTCTTTGAAATAGTCCAACCTGTTGATCTTTTAATTTATGAGTTAAGGTTTTTAAAAGAAAAAGTGAAAGAAAAAATACAAAACGCTAAGACTAATCAAAAAAAACACGAAATTTATTTAAAAAAGGTTAAAAACGAATGTCTGATTTTTGACTTTGACACAGCTATACCTTTCAAAAACACACAATATTTAAAACAGGTGTTAACCGATGTCATGTCTAAAGGAGTTAAAAAACCAGTTACTGAGTTTACTATTTTAGTTGAAATCTACCGGTCTTTATTAAACGGTCGTCTAGTTAGCTATAAAAAAGACAAATTTGATAGTGAGACAATTGTTGAACTTATCGGAATGATTGAAGAAAAACGAGGAGATTATTATTTGAATCCAGAAATCTGGGACTCAATTACTAAAGTAGAAAGAGCACGAGTTTCAAATAAAGTTAGATTTGCTATTTATGCACGCGATAACTATCGTTGTGTTAAATGTGGCGATACCGAAGACTTAGAAATTGACCATATATATCCAATTTCTAAAGGTGGCAAAAGCGATTTAAATAATTTACAAACGCTTTGTCATCAGTGCAATTACCGAAAAGGCAACCGCATTTAGATAAAAGAAACTTGTTCGTAATCTGTTATTTAGCGTAGTAGACAATTAAAAGAATAATAAAAACTAAAAAGTGTGTTAAAGCGATTAAGAAATTAGAAATATAGTAGAAACGCTTAATCGGTTTTTCTGTCCATCTTTGGCAGTATTCAAAATAAGTCTCTCCTAGTTTTTGTCCAGTTAAGACCGTAAAAAAAGACTTTGTTCCGTAAAAAAGTGGAGACAGTATATTTTTGTTGGCCATCAAAATCACCCAACCAATAAAGAAAACAAAAACCGATGAAACAGTAAAGGCATTCAGCCAACTTGTAAGACTGTAGCTGCTTTGCCAGTTTAGTGCTAAATAAACAATTAATGCTGAAAAAATCACTTCAAAAAACAATGCAAAAAGGTAACCTGCTTCTAAGAAGGTAAAGTTTTTTTCTTTTAACTTGACGAAATAAGTTTGTTTAACTCGATTTAATTTAAGTTGGTCTACATCGCTTCGCATTTTAAAACTTCCACAATTTTATTTAAAGCAGCCGTCGGCATACCAACTACATTTAAGTAGTCTCCGCTAATTTTCTCAACTAAATTGTTTTCCTTATCTTGTATACCGTATCCACCCGCCTTATCAAAAGGTTTAGTGAGTTCTATGTATTTCTTAATTTCTGCTTCGCTATTTTTCTTAAAATGAACGTAAGTTGTTACTTGAAACGAATAGACTTTGGTTTTGTGAATTATTGCCACTCCGCTAACTACTTTGTGCTTTTTACCATTTAACAGTTTTAACATCTCAAAGCAACGTTCAGCGGTTTCTGGCTTTCCTAAAATTTCGTTTTTCAAAACTACTGTGGTATCAGTTGCCAATACTATATCGTCTTGAGATATGTTTTCTTCTTCAAGAACAGATTTTGCTTTAAAATAAGCCTGTTTAGTCGCGTAACTACGCCAATTTACAGCACTTATTTTGCTTTCATCCCAACTTGGTTTAACTGCTTTAAAATCAAAATTATGTTCAGTTAAAATTTGAATTCTACGTGGTGATTGACTGGCTAAAATTAACATAATTACCTCTTGTTTTTGTGAAAAACACCTATCTGGCTTGTGTTATAATATTATATATTAAATAAAGAAATTATGAAAAAAATTTTTGATAGTTTAAAAAAAATCCAAGCATCTTACCCAGATAAAACTTTTATTTTAGCAGTATCTGGTGGGGTTGATAGTATGGTTTTACTAGACGCAGCAATTAAAATAAAACTAAATTGTGTTGTGGTAAATTTCAATCACCATAAGAGAAAAGCCAGCGAAAAAGAAGCAAAATTAGTTGAGAAAACGGCTCATGTTAACAACTTAAAAGTAGTACTTAAAGATATTAAAATTGAAAAAAATAGTAATTTCCAAAAACTCGCAAGAGACTGTAGAATAGCCTTGTTAAAAGAAATTGCTAAGGAAAACAACACAAACTTAATCATGACTGCTCACCACTTAAATGACCTTACTGAAACTATGGTGATGAACTTTGTCAGCCAAGGTATGTTTAAATCACTAAGCGGTTTTGACGCTAAACACGAAGACGACGGATTTATTTTTTTAAAGCCTTTTAAAGAAATTAAAAAATCAGAGCTGTACGAATACGCAAAAAATCACAAACTCAATTTTTTTGAAGACGAGAGTAATTTTAAAAACAACTACACGAGAAACCAATTTAGAAACTTAGTTATTCCTAAATTAGAAAAACAAAACCCTAAACTGACAGACAGAATGTTTTTGCTTTCAGAAATTTTTCAGTCACTTGACTCAAGCCTTAAAAAAACTGCTCTTGACTTTATTCAAAACAAAGATATTTTTACAATTTCTGAATACTTAAAACATCCTTTGCACATTAGACTATATATTTTGACAGAATTATTAAATCAAAACAAAGTCTCTTTTAATTTAAAGAAAATTAGGCAAATTGATAAGTTAATTTTAAGCGCTCGTCCAAACGGTGAAATCAAATTAAGTGATACCTGGTTTTTTAAAAAAACTTACGAGGATTTTTCGCTAAAAAAACAAGCAAATTCGCCACTATTATATAAATATAATATAGATAATTTTTGTTTTAATTCAAAACACCCACAAACCAGTTTAATAAACTGTATAATTGAATATAGTACTGGTGCGCTTAGACTACCTTTTTTAGTCAGAACTCAAAAGCCTAGAGACTTACTTAACTACAGTTTCGGCAAAAAATCTGTAGCCAAGTTGTTTAAAGACGCCAAAGTACCACTTTATTTTAGAAAGCAATATCCGATTTTAACAGATTCAGCCGACCAAATTATCTACATTCCAAAACTATATAAAAACGACACTCTTGGGGTTGGCGAAACTCTTAAAATTGAGTTTATAGGTGAACTATGCGAAATTTACTCAAAAAAGATATCCAAAAAGTCCTAATTTCTCGCTTTAGTATCAAAAGACAAATTAAGCGAGTAGCAAAGGAAGTTTCCAAGGCTTACTTTGACAAGACTCCGCTTTTAATTGGCATTTTAAACGGCTCTGTTCCTTTTTTAACTGAGCTTTCTTTGAATTTATCTATTAACTGCGAAATTCAGTATATGTCGACTAAGTCTTATTTTGGCGGAACTGAGTCAACTGGCAAAGTTCTGCTGAACTCTAGTCTGCTTCCAGATGTCAAAGACCGAGATGTATTGATAGTTGACGATATTATGGACTCAGGAATAACTCTTAACTTAATTAAAGAAACGCTTCTTAAAAACGGAGCAAAATCAGTTAAGACAGCGGTACTTTTAAACAAAATCACGAAGAGAAAAGTAGAAATTGAGCCTGATTTCGCTGCTTTTAAAATCCCTGACCTTTTCATTGTTGGATTTGGTCTGGACTACAAAGAACTTTACCGTAATTTGCCATACATTGCTTTACTGAAACCCAGCGTTTTAAGTGAGCAGAAAGGATAAGACTGATAAATGAAACCAAATAAACCAAATAAACAACCTAAAAAATTCAATTTATTTTCTAACAAAAGTTTTTGGATTAACTTAATTGTTACTGTAATTGTCGTAATTTTTGTAATTAGAATTAGCAGAAGAATTTACGATAATTTAAAAGTAAAAGTAGCCTACGCGGAACTTAAAACTCAATTGGGTGCGAAAAACGTTGCACTTGGCTACGATAAGTTTGACGATTCGCTTAAAAAATATTTAGAAAAACAACTAATTAAATCAGAACTTACCGTCACTCACCTAAGCATCCGTGAAACTGCAGCAGGTAACTTACACATTGACTTTAGATACCAAAAAAATGGTAAGCAAATCAGAGCCACAGTTTACGAGCGAATTGACCGCGCACAGGCCAGTGAAATTAGACACATTGTTGAGTACTACAACTCAACTGACAAAAAGATACTTTACAGCAACGTCCTTGAGTCTAGTTTCAATATTTTTTCGTTTATTTTGTCGGCCTTGCCTTTTGTAATTAGCGGTTTGTTTTTGTATTTGATTTACAAATCATACCAGTCAATGAATCAGCAAAACCTAGATATTGTCAACAGCGACGTTAAAACTGCGAAAACCAATGTGACTTTCCAAGATGTTGCTGGCTTGGACGAAGAAAAATATGAACTGCAAGAAATTGTAGACTTTTTAAAAGATCCGGCTAAATACACCAAAGTTGGCGCGAGAGTTCCAAAAGGTGTGCTTTTAGTTGGGCCCCCTGGAACCGGTAAAACTTTAATGGCTAAAGCTGTCGCAGGTGAGGCCAATGTTTCTTTTATTTCGCTTTCTGGTTCTGAGTTTGTCGAAATGTTTGTCGGAGTTGGGGCTAAACGTGTTAGAAACTTATTTGACACCGCGAAGTCTATCGCGCCTTGCATCATTTTTATTGACGAAATTGATGCAGTTGGACGCCAAAGAGGTTCGGGTATTGGTGGCGGACACGATGAACGTGAACAAACCTTGAACCAAATTTTGGTAGAAATGGATGGATTTTCAACCAATTCCGGAATTATTGTGCTAGCGGCTACCAACCGCTCAGATGTACTTGACCCAGCACTCCTTAGACCTGGCCGCTTTGACCGCCAGATTACCGTGTCTCTGCCTGACTTAAAAGGTAGAACTAAAATCCTTGGGGTGCACTCAAGAAACAAAAATCTAGCAGCCGAGGTTAATCTTGAAGACCTGGCTCGCCGCATTCCTGGCTTTTCTGGGGCTGACATTGAAAACTTAATGAACGAGGCTGCCTTGCTTGCAGCACGCGCTAACCGAGTTGAGATTACCATTTCAGACTTAGATGAAGGTGTGGACCGCGTAATGATGGGACCTGCCAAAGTTTCTCGCAAGTATTCAGAAACCGAGAAAAAAATAGTTTCCTACCACGAAGCCGGACATGCCGTGATTGGTCTGCTTCTTGAGTCTGCAAACGAAGTTCAAAAAGTTACCATAATTCCACGTGGCGAGGCTGGTGGATACAATTTAATGATGCCTAAAGAAGAGTCTTTCTTTCAAACCAAAGAACAACTTACTGAGTCAATTACCGGATTTTTGGGAGGCCGAGTTGCCGAAGAAATTAAGTTTGCCTCAGTTACAAACGGAGCGCATAACGACTTTGAAAAAGCCACTCAAATCGCGCGTGCGATGGTCACACAATACGGAATGTCTGAACTTGGCTTTGTCCAATACGAAAAAGCGGGGTCTCAAGTGTTTTTAGGCCGTGACTACTTTAGTGAAAAGAATTTTTCGGACACAGTAGCACACGAAATTGACCTTGAAATCAGAAAACTCATGAATGAATGCCACGAAAAAGCGAAATCCTTAATTTTGGCAAATCTACCACTACTTGAAGCAATTGCTTATTACTTAAGAGAAGTGGAAACTCTGACTCGTGAAGACATTCACGAAATCCACGAAACCGGACACCTTAAGCGAGTAGACATGCAAAAAGGCGAGACTCCTGACTTTGCAAAACTTGCCAAAGAAAACGTAAATAAACCTAAAAAAACTACTGCTAAAAAAACTAACACAGAAAGTGAGGCTAAGTAAGTAAATGCAAGAACTTCAATTAACTGACCAAGAACAAGCAAGACGAGATAAAGTCATAAAGTTAAAGGAACTTGGAATTGACCCATTTGGCCACGCTTTTAAAACAAACTCCAATACAAAACAAATTTTTGAAAAATATCAAGATTTTTCTGGCGAGGAACTTGAAAAATTAAACAAAAAAGTCAAAATTGCCGGCCGCGTTGTTTTAAACCGTGCACAAGGCAAAGCCGGTTTTATGCACATTCAAGACCGCTTTGGCAAAATTCAGTTGTATGTCCGCAAAGACAACATCAAGGAAACTGATTTTCAGGCCTGGAAGTTAACAGATCTTGGTGACTTTGTTGGCATTGACGGCGTAGTTTTTAAAACCCACACCGGCGAACTTTCTGTAAGAGTTTCTAAATACACTTACTTAACTAAAGCCTTAAAACCGCTTCCTGACAAATTCCACGGTCTACAAGACGTTGAAGAAGGTAGACGCAAACGTTATCTTGACTTAATAGTTAATCCAGAAATTAAAGCAGTCTCATTCATGCGTCCAAAAATTATTAAAGCCTTTCGCGATTTTTTTGACAAAAAAGACTTTATAGAGGTAGACACACCTGTCTTACACCCTACGCTTGGCGGGGCGGCAGCTCGTCCTTTTGTCACTCACCACAATGCTCTGAACATGCCGTTTTATTTAAGAATTGCCCAAGAAATTCCTTTAAAGAAACTAATTGTGGGCGGGATGGAAAAAGTCTACGAAATCGCTCGTCTATTTAGAAACGAAGGGATGGACTCAACTCATAACCCTGAGTTTACGACTCTGGAAGTCTACGAGGCTTATGCTAACTTAGACACTATGATGGAACTTTGTGAAACCAGTTTTCGTGAAGTTGCCAAAAAAGTCCTTGGCACAACTAAAGTTCAGTTTGGTGAGTTTGCGTTGGATTTTGCAAAACCTTTTGCTCGTCTGCATATGGTTGATGCTGTCAAAAAATATGCAAATGTCGACTTTTTTGAAATTAAAGACTTTGAGACCGCTAAAACACTTGCAGATACTCACCATATCAAAGTTGAGCCACATTTTGAAATTGGGCATATTATAAATGCTTTTTTTGAAAAATACGTGGAAGACAAACTAATTGAACCTACTTTTATCTATGGACACCCAGTTGAAATTTCACCACTGGCCAAAAAAGGGCCAGACCCTCGTTTTACTCGTCGTTTTGAGGTGTTTATTGTTGGAAAAGAATACGCCAACGCCTACTCTGAGTTAAACGATCCGCTTGACCAACGCGCACGTTTTGAGGCACAACTAAAAGAACGAGCATCCGGCAACGCCGAGGCTTGTGAACTAGATAGTGAGTTTTTAGAAGCCTTAGAATACGGAATGCCACCAACCGGAGGTCTTGGTATTGGACTTGACCGCTTTATTATGTTGCTTACCAACCGCCAATCTATTCGCGACGTTATTTTGTTTCCACACTTAAAACGCAAAGACATTAAATCAAATAAGGAGTTTGATGATAAGAAATAAAAAAATCTT
>CAUUBG010000023.1:0-8702 GCA_963543345.1 uncultured Acholeplasmataceae bacterium
GCCAACCGCATTAAGATGAATCTTGCCAATAAAGAAAAACGTTTTAACATTTTTGAAAAAAGCGGAAATACTCCTACTAAAGCCTTTACTTTAAAAGAACTAATTCAGTTATTTAGAAACTCAGATACAATCGCTAAGTATATTTTCTATATTGCTACTCTACCATTAATTTCTATTATTTTAAATAAAACTTATTCTGCCTTTCAGTTGAACTCATTTGGTTTTAAAATGGTAGTGATTTTAAACGTATTGGTTGGTTTGATAGTCTTGACGACTTCAAATACTATCGCTTCTTCTATAATTTCAAGAGAAGGCGGAAAACTCTACATTTTAAAGACAATTCCTGGCAACACTTATAAGTTAATCTCGGCAAAAGTTGCTATCAACATCGTAATTAACTTCCTAATAGTTGCTTTAAACTTAGTTATTATGTTAATTTATCCTTCAACAAATAAGAATGTAGCACTGTTGATTGCTGGGATATTTTTAGTATTTAACATTGTCCATATTTTGTATTCTGCATCTGTTGACTTAACACAGTCTGAATATCAAAAATTTGAAGAGACTGCGGATGTCTCTAAGTTAAAAAATGTTGCTTTTTCTTCAGTTGTCGGTATTGTGATGTCTTTAGTTGTCGTAATTTTACTAATTGCTTTTGGTGCAACTGCTAAAGCCCTTAGTCTACTTTTGGTGTTTGGCGCGATTGCTTTGGCGTTTTCTGTGTTTACCTTCCATTTGAAAATCAAAGTTTACTTTGATGTAATGTGCGGATAACAAAAGGAGTTTTAAATGAAAAAATTTACCTTCTTTTTAATCACTATCTTAATATTTGTTTCGCTTGGTTTAGTTGCAGCTTTCGGCACGAAACCAATTCAAATTCCGAGTCAAACTCCTGTCAATAGTTTACGGCTTTGGTATACAACTTCAAAAAAAGTAATTAAGTCTCTGCACAGACTTTCAATTGAAGATATGTATGAAAAGAAACTAAACTACTTAGACCAAATTAAAGAAATTCAAACTAAGGCTGACTCAACAACTGACTACAGAAAAACCTTGGTTGAGATGAACTTTAAAGACAACAATATCCCAATTTTAAGGTTTTTTAAAGAAGCCAATAATCAATATGTTCAAGAGAAACCCATGCATACTTTTTACTTGTTTGTAGAAAACTGGCCAAACTACGCTAATTTTGAAGGTGTGACTATTGACATTAAACACAAAGACAAGAGAGTACTTAAAGACCCAAATAAGTCATATGACTTTGAGTTTAAAGACTGGCAGACTGATAAGTCTAATATTTTAACTGATAAAAACGAGTACCTAAATGTCCGTGCAAACGGGTTTAATGGTATAGTTTTTTTTGAGTTTATTTTAAATAAGAATATTGAAGATTCTGCTAAGTTTGATGAGTATTCTTACAGCGTTACTTTAAAACCACTTAAAAACTCAGCAAGCGACTTAGTTAAAAACATCTCATTTGATTTTCATAAAGCTAAAGAAAAGGAGGAAAATGATTGATGAGTATCTTAAAGAAATTAACCTATTTATTTATATTGTTTCAATCCTCAGTGCTTTTGGCAGCGTGTGGTGGTGTATTTCAAAAAGTTGAGTTCAGCAAAGCAGAACTTACCTACTTTGGCGCTGAGCGAAATGGTAAGTTAGTCACAGTTTCTGACTTTAAAAAAGTTCCCAAAAACACAATTCTGCACTTTGAGTTAAACTTAAAAAACCGTGAGTTTGAAGACTTGCTTATCAACGACGTGACTTACAACAATTTAGGTGTGCATATTACTGACAACAAGTTTCAAGTCAAAGTAGATAAAGACTTAAAAATTAAACTAGTGTTTTTAGGCTACTTTTCAGTTAAACTACCAAAAGAAATTGAAGCCGTTGGCTACGTTGGCAAGCCAACTCCGCCAACTGGAGTTGATTTAAACAAAGTAGAAGCAGAATCTACCTTACTTTTTAAAGTTAAAATCAAGCCAAAAGCCCCTTTTATGCTGCAGTTTAATGAACACGACCGCAGATATTACGAGGCTAATTTAAATAGTTTCTTTCGCGCAAATCCAGACGATTCAGACACTTCGCTATTTGAATACAAAATTAGCGCAGATCTTGATATTAAAGTATTTTACGACGAAAAAGAGGTTAACTTTAAGATCTCAACTTCACCTTATCTGGAGTTTAAAACTCAACACGCAGATTTAAATAAAGTTCCGTATGGCGAAGAAGTTGTAGTTAGTTTAAAAGAGTCATACCGCCCGTTTTTAAAAGAGTTTAAAGTAAATGGTGTGCCTACTCAGTTTGAGTCTAACTTTGAGTATTCTTTTAAAATTGACAAAGACATCACTTTAGAAGTCATTTTAGAAGGCTTTAAAACTTACCGACTAAACTACGACCGCAATCTATTTGACCTTGCTCAAAACTATACAACTCTAGATTTACCTGAAGGCACCGATGTGGCGTTAACACTAAAAGAGCCAAATCAAAACTCTAAATACGAAATTTCTGTCAACGGCACTCTTTACCCCGGCACTAGCGTGAACTTTAAAATGCAAAGAGACGTCGAAGTTAGAGTCAAAGAAACTTCAACTGAACAAATTGAGAGTCTAGACGCAGATGTTAAGCATCGCCATCGTCCAATTCACACAACTGTTGAACTTAACTTAAAAGACCGCCAAAGAGAAATTAACACTAAATACACTAAACAAGCAACAATTGATCGTCTTGAAATTAAAAACAACGAGTTTGCTTTCAAGGAACCTGGAGTTTACCGAATTTATTACAACGAAACTAAAGATGGCAAAACTACTTTAACTCAGTATGTTTACTCAGTTTCCTACACTATTGAGAAATTTAACTTAAACGGTCAAGTCTATAAGTACGACGAAAAAAAGGAACGAAGTAAGACTTTTAAAGACTTTGATAAAAAGTACACCAAAGAAGTTGGTATGAACAATGAATACATACCAGAACTTTCGGCAAACATCCGCAAAGCCCGTTTTAGTGATGTTGAAAATAAGTTTATTACCACAATTGAAACTATGTTTGGCATTGAACAGCTGTTGTTTAGAAAAATCATTCCAACCTTTGTACTTAAAAACAGTGAAAACAATACATTGTTAAGGCAATCTCAGTATGAAATCAACGCAGGTAAAATCACTTTTAAAGACCCAGCACTTAAAGACAAAAAAATTAAAATTGAAGCCACAATTTCAGGTGTTTCTAAATTATCAAACAGTCAAACTAAAACAAACCTTTATACAGACCGCGAAGAAATTACTTTAAAAGAAGGCCACAACGCCTATACAGACCTTGAACTAAGAAAGTTTGTGCGCGGTGCCAGAAAATACGCAAATGTCTTTCTGCAACGCAACATTAAAGTAGAAGACTTACCTGGACAATTTGAAAAAATCCCACCAAAGCCAAACTTTGCAGCACCAGAGGGTGACTTGCTGCTTGAAAAAAACCGTAAAGGCGCGCAAACCCTTGAAAACGGAGTGGATGAAAACGGCGATCCTATTGAAAGTAAGGTACAAGAAGTTGGCTCAGTTTATTGGCGATATGCGCACTTTCAGCGAGGTGCGCAAAATTATCGTTCTTTAAATCTAAACGGCAATTACTTTCAAATTGATGCAAGCAATATCGCAAGGTACTACACTATAGACTTTGCTGAGTTTGGTTTTCCTGACCACACTTATGGTATTTTTTCGTTTTCCACAACAGCCGACGTCACCAACACTGTCCGCAATGTTGAAATTGCCGGCAACGCCGGGGTAAGTGGTCCTGTTTTGCACTTAGATAACACAAAAACCGTTCCTGCTTACTTTGGGGGAATACACGGAGTAGTCGCGACTAAATCAAAAATAACTTTAGCAAACTCAGTCATTCGTAACCACGGATACGGAGTTCGCCAACTTGAGGCTACCGCTTCTTATTTCTTTAACACAAAAATTGAAAACAACTTCCTGGACGGAGTTCACTATATGAATGACGGAGGACATTATGAAACTAACCAAACTCCTGAGTCTGAAATGAATGAAGTCAAAGCTCTTAGCCCAGAGCAACAAAGGCTAGTTTTATATAAATCTTTTGTTTATATGCAAGACAGTTATATAGGAATTAACGGAGCGCCTGGTTTTCTACTTCAAGATATGCGCAGAACTACTAAACTAGACTACAGCGCCCATGAATTTGAAAATCGTGAACTTACCCTATTTAATACAACTCAGTCAATTAAAAGCAGAAAACCAGGTGAGTTAGTACCTGAATTTGAAGATGCAGACTGGATTAAGAAAACTTTTTACTTTAACTCAGATCCAAACGTTTATTTAAAAAACACAGAACTAGACACTCTAACTCCACTGAACAACGACTTTTTTAAGATTTTTGGAATTGAAAAAGTAAAAGGTATTATTAAAGATGTTTTAAATTCTCTACAGGCTAATTCCAACCAAGCAAATGGTCGTAATTTTGTGTTCTTAATTGAAAAAAACGGAGCCTTGTATTTAAAAACTCCTTTCCTGCTTACAACTGGACGACTTGATTTTCCAGAGGCAATTCCGGAACCTGGCAAACCTCTGCCAAAAACTTATCACCGTTGTCACCGCAGAGAAACTTTTGATATCACTTTTGATTTTGAGTATCGTGAGAAAAACTCACTTGGAGTGTATGGAGAGACTAAAAACAAACTAATTAACACTATCCGTCCGCGCTACAAGTGTCCTGATCTGCCAGCAGGTAAAGAAAACTGTAGCTACTTTTACACATCAAAAAGGCTCTCTGAGTTTGCCTCAGGTAAATTCTTCATACCATCTTCTATTGACAACAAAGAAGATCCAATAAAGGACTTAGAAAATGTTTTAAGTGAACCTGGAAACAAAGAAAACCTATATCAAAAAGTACTTAAACGTTTAGTTTACGACGCTGTGGTGTCAGTTGCTAAAAAACAAAACTTTGACACTTTTATTAGTTTCAACACTCCGCTTACTGGCCTAAACCCAAGAGCCCCTCAAAACGAAATGGGTGCTTCTTTAGTTTTCGGTTTTAACTTTAAGTAGTTTTAGTTTAAAAAAAGTTGTCTACGTTTGCGTAGGCAACTTTTTATTTTCGCTTTAGTATCACCAAAGTTTCGCATTCTGCGGTTTGCGGGAAATTTTTAAAAGGCTGAATTTTAGTAATGCTAAAGTTAGTAAGGATTTTAAGGTCGCGAATTAACGAAGGTAAGTGGCAAGAAAGATAAATTATTTTCTTTAGGTTTGACTGATTTAGTTCAGCCATGACAGCTTGTCCTACACCCGCCTTGGGTGGGTCTAAAATTAGTGTGTCAGAAACATTTTTAACATTTTTAAACAAAGCACTAAAGTCGCCTTTAAGTAGTTCTAGATTTTTAATTTTATTGATATCCAAACATTTTTTAGCACAAATATTTGCGTCATTGTTGATTTCTATTGAGTAGACTTTGTGTGCTGTTTTTGCTATGTATTGACCAATTGTAGAAATCCCTGAAAACGCGTCAATAATGCAATTTTCAGGCTCTATTTCTTTAAGTATTTCTCTATACATTTTTCCAACCATATAAGAGTTGGTTTGAAAAAAAGCAAGCCCATTTAAAAGGAAAACAATGTTGTTTACTTTATGCTTAATAAACTGGTCACCTTTGGCGATATATACTTTTTCGTTTAGTATATAATGAATAGAAATATTTGGACTCAAAAGACTAGTTAAGTTAGTTAGTTTATCTATAGTTTCTGGGTTTTTTCTTTTTAAAATAAAAGTTACTTGAAAATCATTTTCTAAATTAGTTCTAAAGATTACTTTTTCTGTATCTTCAAGCAAGATTTTATTTTTATTTAGCTCGGAGTTTAGCATAAAAATTAAATCAGTTAAAGCCTCAGGATAAAGTATGTTTTTGTCTTGTAGGCAAAAACTATTGCTTTTTTCAAGGTAATAGCCTAGTCTTGTATAGTTAAGGTCGTGATTTAAAATCAAGATGGCTTTATTTCGGTAGTTTGTCTGAACTTTTGAAAATATACATTTTTGTATTTTGGGAAAAACTAGTTCACTTCTTGCAAAAGAGTTCAGAGTGATTTCTTGTTGAAAGTTAAGTTGCTCCGAAAAAGAAAGGTGAGCAAGGTTGTAAGTTCCGTTGTAAGTCAAAGACACCCTTTCTTTAGATTGCTTAGTTAAGACATTTGTTTGGTGGTCAATTTTTGCCTCAAAGAATTTCTTTTTATCTGTAATTTGTGTAAGTATACACTCTTCGCCAACTAGTAGGTTTTTAACAAAACCTACTTTGTTTTCTAACTTAACAACACCTCTGCCGTCTTTATCGTAGGCAAAGCAAACTAGCCTATACATTTTTAACCTCCGCCAGTTCAAATGCAACTAAACCATATTTTTCAATATCTTGGTGTGAGTAGTAATTACTTAGTTCCAAAAGTGCCTCGGTTTGATTTTTAAAACAATAGCTAAAATCACTTGCAAAATGTTTTTCTAAGGCCATTTCCCAATTTTTATAATTAAGAATTTTCCCAATTTTTACAATCAAAACATTTTTATCGTTTTTTAAACAAATTAGACTGCCTGTTTTGATTTTATTTCTTTCTGGTGTGTTTAGTCTAAACTCAAAATTTTTGTCTTTATTTAAAATTCCTTTTTGATAAATTTGTTTGATGTTAAAAACTGGAACTGTTTTTTTAACTAAAGTTAAAAAAGTTAGTTCTCCGTTTTGATTTGTTTTGATTTCTTTAAACTCAGAGAAATCAAAATCAAGGTATGAATCGCCCATGTGCTCTTTATTTATTTTAGTAAGATAAACCAAGTCAGATGAATTCAAAGTTTCTTCAAATAAAGTTTTTCCGCCAATTATAAAAAGGTCTTTTTCAAAAGTTTTTAAAAAGTTATTGACATCTGAAACTAATTTTATGTCTTTGATTTTTAAAGTTTTTTCATTGCTTGCAACAAAAACTTCTTTAAAGTGAGAAAGATTAAAATTGTAATTTCCAGTTAAAGATTTATAAGTAGACAGACCCATTAAAACATTTTTATTAAAAGTTTTTTCTTTGAAATATTTTAAGTCCAAAGGGTAGTGCCAAGGCAATTTGTTTTCTTTGCCAATTAAATTATTTTTATCCATTGCCAGAATTGTAAAAATCATAATTTCCCCTAAATTGGTTTTAATTAAAGTTAAATTCTTTCCTTTAAAATGATAGCACAATAAAAATATACTTTTTTGCAAATCACACATAGGTTTACAATACCAATTTTTGGTTTAGAAATAAAACGCAGTAAACAAATTGTGAATTTCATTTAAATAATATAAACGCTTTACAAAGCGATTATATTATTTAAAAACCTTATATAACCAACATAAATAAGCTTTGCTTCTAATTTTATTGAAAAATTCCAATAACTTTATATTTTAAAAGTGAACCAAAATGACTATAATGAATATAAGGAATCGCTTTAAAACCCCATACTAAATTTAATTTTTATTTTATATTCGCATTGGTAAAACAAAAAAATAAAAAAATAATTTGTAGTTTACTAATTTTTAAAGTAAATTATATAAATTATGAAAGGACAAATATGAACAAACCTAAAAGAAATTTGAGTATTGTAGTTTCGGCAATTTTAGTGTTGCTGCTAATTTCTATTACATACTTATTAATTTTAATTTTTACTTTTCCTAAGTTATCGCTTTCTGAAAATAAAGGTTTCGATAAAAATGATATCTTTAGATTAGAAAATGGTAAATTTAGATTTGTAGTTCCTGAGAAACTTTTTGAAAAAGCTGTTCAAAACAGCGTTGAAATTAACCCAGATTGGTTTCAAGCAACAAAGTTTGGCAAAATTACTGCAGTTAAGGCTGTACCTGGCAAATCACTTGCTTTAAACTTTGAAGACAAAGAACACGACAGTGTAGTTTTTTCAATAGAAATCAGGAACCGTGTTCGTATTAAAAGGGAATTTGAAGTTATCGTAGATTACTCTAACTTCGTTCGTGTATTTTTCTCAGAACCTCAAGAAAACGTCGCACCAAGAAAACCACTAGTGATTCCTCGTTCTAAAGTTAACACACAATACAAAGACATTGCAGATGAACTTTCTAAAATTTCTTCTTTTTCACCGTATAACTCAAATGCTCAAAAAGAAAGCACAACTTTTTCTTTCAAAGAAGTGCTTGACTTAAAAACAGGACAGGCTTATCACGCAAATACCGAAAATCAAATTAGATTGGTGTATGACTTTGTATTTAAAGGCATACTAAAAGATGCAAATAAAGTCAATAACCCAGAAATCGTTGACTATATTTTAAGAACACAAAACAAAATTACAACTTTAAACCCAAACGGTAATTTAAATCTAGAAACTTCTCCATTTTTTGTTTCTGAGTTTTTAGGTTGGTACTATGTAAACAAACAAGACGAAGTCGTAGAAGTTGGAGCAGGTCAAGAAATTAGCGTTCCTGAACTTAAAGGCTCGGAATTTAGATTGGTTGCCAGATATAAGCACTCTATTGGCGAAAACAAATTAAACGATGAACTAAACAAACATGGCCTGGTTTCAGTTGCTTATTTTGATGGAACTGAAAAAGTATTTTCCTATGTTTTAAGAAAAGGTGAATCTGTATTAAACTACCGTCGCTATAAACCCGAACACAAACTAGTTGGTTGGTTTAAAGACCCAGGTTTTACTAA
>CAUUBG010000024.1:0-8508 GCA_963543345.1 uncultured Acholeplasmataceae bacterium
TCTATTAGTTTTTCTCGGTTAAAGACGTTGATATTTAAATGATATCCTTTGTTTTGAAAGTAGCCGTCTAAAATTGAAACTAAGTTAGTTTTTCTGACTTCTTCGTAGTCAGGTAAATTACTTGAGCCCAAAGACTCTGGAAGCAGTTGAAAAGTATTGGAAATTCCGTCTCTAGCAAACTCAAACGGAATTTTGGCAACCGAAAGCAGCGAGTTTAAAGCACCAGTGTTATCACGACCATGCATAGGATTTGCGCCAGGTGCAAAAGGTTCGCCTTTTTTGCGGCCATCTGGAGTAGAACCAGTGTGCATACCATAGACTACATTTGAAGTAATTGTCAAAATAGACATCGTAGGTCTAGCGTTTAAGTAGGTAGGGTTAGCAGCAATTTCTTTCCAAAAATCTTTAACAACAGCAACTGCTAGTTCATCTGCTCTGTCATCTGCGTTTCCGTATCTTGGCCAGTCACCAGTTGTTTTAAAGTCCATAATTAAGTTAGTTCTTTCGTCGTATATCGGTTCAACTCGCCCATATTTAATTGCAGAAAGAGAGTCTGCAACCACTGAAAGTCCAGCAATTCCAGTTGCAAAATTACGAGTAATTTCGTCGTCAAGTAGAGCAATTTGCATAGACTCATATGCATATTTATCGTGCATATAGTGAATGATGTTAAGAGCGTTAACATACAGTTTTGCAACTTCTTTCATTGCCGCTTTAAAGGCCTTGTAAACCGCTTTAAACTCAAATTTACCGTCTTTTAACAATTCAGTTTTAGGAAGAGTTATAACCTGTTCTCCAGTCATTTCATCTCTTCCTTGGTTGAGCGCATAAAGCAGAGTTTTGGCTAGGTTAGCGCGAGCTCCGAAAAACTGCATTTCTTTGCCGACTGCCATTGGCGAAACGCAACAAGCAATTGCGTAGTCAGAGCCATGACATTCAGATATAGAGTTGTCGTTTTCATACTGAATAGCAGAAGTTTCAATTGATACTTTTGCGCAATACTTCTTAAAGTCAACAGGCAGTTTTTCAGACCAAAGTACGGTTAAATTAGGCTCAGGATAAACTCCTAAGTTATAAAGAGTATGAAGCATTCTAAATGAGGTGTTGGTTACAAAAGACTTAGTAGTTCCGTTCATGCCAGCGATAGATTCGGTTACCCATACTGGGTCTCCTGAAAAAACAGAGTTATACTCAGGAGTGCGGGCGAATCTAACCATTCTCAACTTCAATACAAAGTTGTCAATCAACTCTTGGGCTTCAGACTCAGTTAGTTTGCCTTCTTGTTTGTCTTTTTCAATGTAGATGTCAAAAAAAGTAGATACTCTGCCTAGTGACATCGCAGCGCCGTTTTGTTGTTTAATTGCCGCTAAATACGCAAAATAAGTCCATTGCACGGCTTCTTTTGCAGACTGAGCAGGTAGAGAAATGTCAAAACCGTATAGTTTTGCCATTTGTTTTAAATCAGCAAGCGCTTTGATTTGCATCTCTAGGTTTTCAATTTTTTGAATGATTTCAGGGGTATAGGGAAACTCAAAACTTGCTTTGCTTTTTTGTTTTTCTAAAATCAAGCGGTCAACTCCGTAAAGTGCGACACGGCGGTAGTCGCCAATAATTCGGCCTCTTCCGTATCCATCTGGCAACCCAGTAATTACGTGGTTGTGTCTAGCGATTTTAATGCTTTCAGGATACACATCAAATACACCTTGATTGTGGGTTTTTCTGTATTTTGTAAAAATTTCTTCAGTGTCTTTGTCTAATTCATAACCGTATGAAGACAAGGCTTTTTTAGCAATCTTAATTCCGCCTTCTGCAAACAAAGCACGTTTTAAAGGTTTGTCGGTCTGCAGACCAACAATGCATTCTGGTGTTGTTTTGCTGTCTCCAAGTAAGTATCCAGGCCCATATGCCAAAATATTTGAAGAGGTTTTGCATTCTGCATCTAGAATTCCTTTTTTGGTTTCTTCAGCAAGAAGTTCGTTTAATTTTTCAACTTGTTTTAAGGTATTTTGAGTTGGACCGGCTAAAGCGAGTGTGAATTTTTTTGCTTCAGTGTAGTTAGCCTGAATAAAATCAGCAACATCAATTGTCTTTTTCCAACGTTTTCCTTTAAAATTTTGATAGTATCTCATAGCACAAATATTTTACCATTTAAAAATACAAAAAATTGTATATTTGCTTAGAGTTTTTAGGGTATTAAAGTAAATATTTTGATTAAAACTGCTTGTTTTGTTGTTATAATGAATTTGTTAGTTATCTTTTTAAAAGATGTCACATGGAGGTTATATGATAAATCCAAATTTAAAGAAAATTTCTAGAATTCAAACTCAAGAAGTACAAGACTATTCGTTTGAAGAATACGCAGTTCCAAAAACTACTTTTAAATCTCTCTTACTAAAAAGTTTATTTTTTGTCGGACTGCTTTCTATTTTTGCTTTAGTTGTATTTTTCTTAGGTTATTATTTTATTTTTAGCAATACATCTGGTTTAACCGCGGATCAAAGAAAATCTAATTTAATTATCTTTTCAATAGTTTCGCTAAGTGCTTTTGGCTTGATGTTCTTGTTTTCGCTACTAGGTAACTTTGTGTCAATTGCTAGATTCTCAGTTTGGGTATACTCAATTTCATCAGGTGTGTTTATCGGCGCAATTACTTTAGTTTTTGAAATGATTTTAAGAGGCGTTGGTATAATTGCCCTTAGTGCAACTGCTTTTGTGTTTTTAACAGTGTTAGTTTTAAACTTAAGCAATTGGGTCAGAGGAACTCGTAAGCTTTTCAAAGTTATGATGTTTCTAGGACTAACTGTCCTTTTAATGTCATTAGTTAACTTAATACTTTGGTTAGTTTTTAGAAAAACCGACAATCAGCTTTACAGCAATACAACTTACCTTTGGTTGCAAATCGCGCTAAGCACTGTCTACATCTTATATTTAACAATAGTTTTGACCTTTAGCATTGAAGGACTAAGAGAAGTTGCGCAAAACGATGGTCTTGACAAAGGCTATTCTTATGTTGCAATTTTAGGATTGATTTCTACGCTTACTTGGATGTACATTGAGTTTTTAAGACTTGCTGTGTTTGTTGCAATGATTTTTGCATCCAAAGCAACTGACTAATTGTATTTTTAAAGATATTTTTAGAAAACCTCTAAGGAGATATTCCTTGGAGGTTTTTCATTTTTAACACACTTTTAAGTATTTTAAGGCAGCACCGTTAAATATATTAAGATGAATAGGCAACAACAGAAAATCATTGAAAGCAAAGACCAACATATTTTAGTGTTAGCCGGTGCTGGCAGCGGAAAAACTTATACACTAATTCAAAAAATAAAGGCAATAATAAAAAGTGAAAATAACGCAAAAATATTGTGTTTAACATTTTCAAATCTGGCAGCCAAAGAACTAAAGCACAGGTTAAACGAAGAAAGTGTCGGTGTATATACTTTTCACGGTTTTTGTTTTAATTTAATTAAACCGTATATTTCAGACAAACAAGTTTTGTTTGAAACTCCGCGTCTTTTTAGTAAAGGAGAAATTCTAGAAGTTTCTCTCTACAAGGCTAATCCTGGAAAAAAACCAAGTAAAACTTTAAAAAAATACAAAGAGTTTCTTGATAAAAACGCGTTAATTGATTTTGACGATATGCTTTTACTTTGTTTAGAAAAACTAAAAAAGAAAGAAATTAGGCAAACTTACGACTATGTGCTAATTGACGAAGTTCAAGATACAAACCTGGTTCAGTTTCAGATTTTAAAACATTTAATTTCTCTAGATACCAAAACTATTTTAGTTGGAGACATAGACCAAGGAATTTATAAGTTCAGAGGTGCGTCATTTGATTTAATTGAAAAGTACCGAGAAACGTACTTGCCCAAAGTTTATATGCTCACGCAAAACTACCGCTCAGCGCCAGCAATTGTTGAATGCGCAAATAAGCTAATTGAAAAAAATAAAAAAAGGCTCGAAAAAGTACTTTTTTCAGACCTTAAAATTAAAGCAAACATAAAAATTTATCTATACTCAAAAATCTCTGATTTTATTTTAGAACTAAAAAACTATTTAATTGCCCAAAGAAATCAACAAGTAAAAATAAACGAAATTTGTCTATTGGTCAGAAGAAACCAAGAAAGAGTGTTAATTGAGCAAGAACTCAGGCGAGGTTTTAGGTTTTTTGAATATTTGCCGCAAATCTACACAGTACACGAATCAAAAGGACTTGAGTTTAAAACAGTTTTTATAGTAGGTCTTAATGAAGGGGTGTTTCCAGATACTAAAACAGGTGCATTGCTTGACATAGAAGAAGAAAGAAGGCTGATGTATGTTGCGATTACCAGAGCCAAGCAAAACCTTTTTTTAGTGAGTTTTGAGTTTAGCCAAAACGGCACAAAACTCAAACCTTCTAGATTTTTAAAAGAAATTTACTAAACCTATTTGTCTGGCAAATCATCAAGACAACCAAGGTCTAAGAATTTTTTATAAACAGTTTTATTAACACCAGATCGCGCCTTAAAGTCTTCTTTTGAAGTGTAAAGCCTGTCCTTTCGTGCGTTTACGGAGTCAAACGCCGCTGTATCTCCAGTTCCATCAATTGTGGCAAACGGCATTTGCAAAGTATTTCCTTTAATGTTAAAAGTTTTAGCACTAGACTCGTTAACCGCGAGTTTTGAAAAACTAAAGCCGCGTGCGCAAAACTCATATGCTACTTTTAGAGTCACTAAAAGTTCTTGGTCTTTAGCCTTAATTTCGTATCCCAATTGCTCAAGTTCACGGATTTTGTTGCCAATTGCTATTTTGCCACTAGTCATCACGGTGTAGTCAAACTGAACTGCACGTTTTGAAAAAAAAGCAGAGTAGAAAAGTAAAGGTTTGTGTAGTTTAAACCAGGCAATTCTAATGGCCATAATAACGTAGGCAGTGGCGTGGGCTTTTGGAAACATATAATTAATTAGTCCGCATGAGTAAATATACCACTCAGGCACGCCAAAGACTCTTAGTTGATTTGCGTACTCTGCCCATTTTGTCGGGTTTCTGCGGCAATTTCCTTTACGGATAAACTCCATAGCGTTAAACGCCAGAAGTGGTTCAACGTTGTATTTAGAGATCAGGGTTATCATGATGTCGTCGCGACAACCAATTAAGTTTTTAAAAGGGATTGAGCCAAACTCAGGGTGTCCGTCTTTTAAGACTTTTCCGTTATTTAGCCACACGTTTTCACCATGCGAAAGTCCAGAAATTTTAACCAGTTCTGCAAATGTTGTGGGTTTGGTTTCGGCCAAAATTTGCGAAACAAAAGGTGTACCAAACTCAGGTAGGGCAGTTGAAGCAGTTGCCGGCATAAAAGGTGCGTTTGAGTAGTCTACGTTTAGAATTTCATTGCCAGAAAACATTTTATAAACATCAACGTCGGCCATTGGAATGTCTCTAACTTCGCTAAACGGAAACTCAGCAGGGTTGGCCTTAACGTAATCAAATAAAAACTTAATCATGGTAGGGTCATCGTGTCCCAAAATATCTAGTTTTAGTAAGTTTTCTTCAAAAGAGTGGTAATCAAAGTGAGTCGTGCGCCAACTTGCTGTGGTGTCATCTGACGGAAATTGCACAGGTGTAACGTCAAAAATTGAGTAAGGTTTTGGCACTACGACAATACCACCTGGGTGTTGCCCTGTGGTTCGTTTAACTCCAACAATTTTTTTAGCCAAGGCTGCGATTTTGGGCTTACGGATTTTCATCTGCTTATCTTCAATGTAGCCCTTGACATAACCAAATGCGATTTTTTCGGCAACTCCTGATACAGTTCCTGCTCTAAAAGCGTGGTCTGCTCCAAGTAGGGTGCGAACATACTCGTGTGCTTGTGCTTGGTATTCACCTGAGAAGTTAAGGTCAATATCTGGGGTTTTGTCGCCTTGAAAACCAAGGAAGGTTTCAAACGGAATGTCGTGCCCATCTCGGTTTAGTTTAGCGCCGCACACTGGACAGTCTCGTTCTTTTAAGTCGTATCCATCGTCTGCTTCGTTTAAGTCATCTTTAAACATTTCATCAAACTGAGTAGAGGCGTAGTCTTTCTTTAAGTCTTCGTTGAACTTAAAGACCTGGAAACAACCTTTTGGGCAAAAGTAATGCGGAGGTAAAGGATTGACTTCAGTTATGCCTAAAATTGTTGCCACAAAAGAAGAACCAACAGATCCACGGCTACCTACCACGTATCCGTCGTCGTTAGACTTTTTGACAAGTAAATAAGACATGTAGTAAATTGAAGCAAAGTTATTTTTAAGAATGGTAGTTTGTTCTCTTTTTACTCTGTCTAAAATAAAAGGGTGTGGGTTTTTGCCATACTTTTGCTCAAGGTTTTTAGAAATTAAGCGCTTAAACTCACCTTCTATTGAAGGAATACCTTGGTCTTTAAAGTAGTCATCTGAAAACGAATATAGTCCTTCTGGAAAGGCCTGAATGTCTTGAATTAAATCGGATATCTTGTTTGTGTTTTCAACCACAATTTCCTTGATTAGTTTATCGTCGTTTAAAAATGCAAACTCAGCACTTAGTTCATCGGTTGTCTGAAAAAAGTAGTCAGGTGTTGTTTCGTATTGCGCAAGTTCATGGCGGCCTCCACCAACTAATGGAGTTCTGATAAAAAACTGATAGTAAATTTGGTCTTCTTTATTTAAGTAATGCGGGTTGCTTGATGCAACTACAGTTTTATTTAACTTTTTGGCGTGCAAAATTAGTCTAGAAATTGCGTTTTTAATTGCCTCCATCCCACCGGCTATGTTGTCTTTAAGATGAGAAAAGCAGCTAGGCGGATAAACTAAAACGTAGTCGTATTTTAAAATATGTGAGTCCAAAACATCGTCAGTTGAGTTTAGAGCATCAAACCAAAGTTCACCTGCTCCGTTTGCACCAATTAACAAACCTTCTTTGTATTTTTCAAACTCAGAAGCCAGCACACGGGGTCTTTGGTGAAAATACTCAGTTAAGGCAGAGGTTACTAACTTAAATAGATTTTTATAGCCGGTTTGGTTTTTAACCAAAAAATCCACAGCAAACGGCATTTGGTGTAAGTAAGTTTTGCTACGATCTATCGTGGTTTCAAGTTCATTGAAGGTCTTAATGCCCTTTTGTGCAAGGTCTTCAAGCATTTTAATGAACATTTGACCGGTAGCATCGGCGTCATCTATCGCACGGTGGTGGTTTTCTAAGTTGATTTTAAAGAAACGAGAAAGAGTACCTAAGTTAAAACGCTTAAGTTTGTCTGAGTAGTGATATCTGGCTAAGTTAAGAGTATCAATGTATAGTACATTTTCGCCAAATGAATAGTTTAAGACTTTGGCCTTATGAAGGACATTTAAGCAGTCAAACGATGCGTTGTGGGCAACTAACACTGAGTCTTTTACAAACTCTATAAAGTCTTTTAAGACAACTTCAATTTTGGGTTGTCCTTTTAACATCTCGTCGGTAATGTTAGTTAAGTTTGAGACAAACTCAATTAACTTCTCATCCGGATCGCAAAACGCCTGAAATCTGTCAATAATTTGTCCGTTTTTGACTTTAACTGCACCGATTTCAATAATTTTGTCGTTAACTATGGAAAGTCCGGTGGTCTCTAAGTCAAATACCACGTAAGTAAGGTCTTTAAGTAAGGTGTTTGAATCTCCCTTTTTAATGTAAAAAGAGTCGTCAATGTAGGGCATTTGCACACCGTAAATTGGTTTAATTTCGGCTTTTTTGCAGGCTTGTGCAAATTGTGGGTATGCATAAATTCCGCCAGAGTCAGTAACTGCGATGGCTTTGTGTCCAAAAGATTTAGCCAAGGCTACGTAGTCTTTAATCTCGCCCACTCCGTCCATGTTGGAAAGTTTAGTTTGAACATGTAGTTCAACTCGCTTGTCTTCTGCTTTGTCTTGGCGAGTAAACAATGTGTTTTCTTCATCTTCGTTTTCTTTGTTGACAATTTCAAAGTTTTTAAGCATCAAAACAACGTCGGCAGCATAGGTATCGTATTGAACTTCTGCAATAATTTTTAAGTTAGTGCCAGGCTGAATTTTTTCAGCTTCTGTGATTTCTTGGTTGTATAGAAACTTCTTGGCTAAAATGGCATCTGTTTCGTCTTCTAAAGTCATTTGAAGCAGGGTGTATTTACCGTCTTTAAGTTTTCTAATTTCTGCTTCTACTACGGTAACGTGAAACTTATAAACCAGACTTTCGCCTTGATTTTGTTTTTTTGTAACTTCGTAGTTGTCATAAGGAATTTCTTTTAATTTCTTTAAAGAAAGGTCATCTCTAAAAGAGTAGCTACGGCGTCTTGAATAACCTTGGTTTGAACGCACAGTTTGGGTGTATGCTTGGTTTGAACCAGTTTGAACGTTTTCGGACTGAGTGCTTAATTCAAAAGTAGTTTCGCTAACTAATCTTTTTTTGAAATTAAAGATAAAAGGTAAGCCGAAATAGTTAGAAAAAGCATTAAATAAAGTTTTGCTTAAGTTCTGTTTAATAGCCCAGTTAAGCGTATTTGAG